>NZ_JBFAXI010000031.1:0-96221 GCF_040680735.1 Streptomyces sp. NPDC051987
CGTTACACCGCGACCAACAAGGCCACCGGCAAGCCGATCGACGTCCGCGTCGCGCACCACTTCGTCGTACGGGGCGGACTCATCGTCCGCTTCGAACAGTTCGTCGACACCGCCCTCGTCCGCGACGCCATGGACGACTGAGCAGTACCGCACCCACCGCGAGGCAGGAGACAGACATGTCCGCTGCGGACAACAAGGCACTCGTGACCGCCTTCTACGAGCAGGCCTTCAACGACTACCAGCCCGAGGCGGCCGCCGCCGCGCACCTCGGCGAGAGCTACACCCAGCACAACCCCGAGGCGCAGGACGGCCCGCAGGCGTTCGTCGGCTATGTGCACTGGCTGCGCGGGCAGTTCCCCGACCTGCGCCTGGACATCAAGCGCACGGTCGCCGAAGGGGACCTGGTGGTCACCCACAGCAACCTGCACCTCAAGCCCGGTGACCGGGGCATGGCCGTCGCGGACTTCTGGCGCGTCGCCGACGGAAAGATCGTCGAGCACTGGGACGTGATCCAGGAGGTGCCCGAGAAGAGCGCCAACGACAACACCATGTTCTGATTTGAGCGGCCGCGCCCGTGTGGGACGGGTCGGTACCACGATCGTGTGATCCGCTCTCGGCCACTGCGCCACGTCGCCGCGTGGCGTGGCAGCCGCATGCCACGGCACGCGGCTGCCACGCCGCTCCCGCCTGCCTCCCGCCTCGTCGGTGTGCGCGCCGAGGAACCGGCACTGCCGTCGGCGGTCCAGGGCGGACCGTATGTCTCAGGCCGCGCACCGTGTGCGGCCCACCGCAGCGAGACGACCCCAGCGCGGCTCACCGCAGTGCACCGACACCCAGTGCGGCCGACCGCGGCCCATCGGCGTCCGCCGTGAAGGTGCAGGGCCGCCGGTCTATGCGGAGCCCGGGCCGGTACGGGCGAGGCGGACCATGGCACGGAACAGGGTGGCGGGTGCCGGAGCGTCGGGCACCGCGGGGATCGGCGCGCCGGGGGCGGCGTAGGAGCGGAGCATGTGACCGACGAGACGGCGCCAGGTGTCGGGGGCGTCGTCGCCGGCGGCGGCGACGACGCCGGCGTTGGCCATCTGCAGGATCACGAGGTCCTCCGGGACGAAGTCCTCGCGGAGGTGTCCGGTGCTCCGGGCGCGGGCGATGACTTCGAGGAACGCGTGGTACGTCTCGTCGCGGCGGGCTTCCAGCGCCTTGGCGGACGGGAAGGACATGGTCAGGACGTCGGCGAAGCCGCGGTCGGCGGCCTGCATGGCACAGACGGCGTGGACGAAGCCGGTGAAGCCACGCCAGGGATCGGGGTCGGCGAGAGCCTCCGCGACGGCGCCGGCGTAGGCGTCCATACGGTCGGCGAAGACGGCGCTGATGAGCTCCTCCCGGGTGGGGAAGCGCCGGCTGAGCGTTGCCTTGCCGACACCTGCCTCGCGGGCGACGGAGGCCATGGAGACTCCCAGCCCTTCGGCGGCGAACAGGCGGCGGGCGGCGGCCAGGATGAGAGCGCGGTTGTGCTCGGCGTCGGCGCGCAGCCTGGCTTCGGGTTGCCGGTCCGGGGTCGGGTCGGAGGGTGCGGAGGTCATCCACCCATCCTATCCAAGTGGAACGGGCGGCCCGCTTCTGTTGTACGCTCGGCGCCGGTGGAACCGGGAAGGCCGGTCCACTTATGGAGAGGGTGATGTCATGCGCGCTGTCACGGTGGACTCGGTACCGGCGGACCCGGCGGTGAGCGAGGTGGACACTCCCGGCCCCGAAGCGGGGGAACTGCTGGTCAAGGTGGCTGTCGCCGCGTTGAACGGTATCGACGTGCTCACCACCGCCGGCTACCTGCAGGGGATGATGGAGCACAGGTTCCCACTGGTGCTCGGCAAGGACTTCGCCGGAACCGTCGAGGCGGTCGCTGACGGTGTGGAGGGCTTCGCGGTCGGCGACGCGGTCTTCGGCGTCGTGATGAAGCCGTTCCTGGGGGCCGGATCGCTGGCCGAGTACGTCACCGTGCCCGCCGGACACGGTGTCGTCCGCATCCCCGCCGGTCTCGCGGTGACGGACGCGGGCGCGCTGGGTCTGGCCGGGGCGACCGCGGTGGACAGTCTGGACGCGGTGGCACTGAACGGGGGCGAGACCGTGCTGATCTCGGGAGCCGGCGGTGGGGTGGGCTCGCTGGCCGTGCAGCTCGCCGCCGCCCGCGGGGCGAGGGTGATCGCCACCGCACGCCCCGGCGCCCAGACCGACTTCGTCACCGGCCTGCCCCCCACCGGCGCCGAGGTCCACGTGGTCGACTTCACCGCCGATCTGGCGGCTCAGGTCCGCGCGATCGCCCCGGACGGCGTGGACGCGGTGCTGCACCTGGCGGGCGACGGCGCCGAGCTCGCCGGGCTGCTGCGACCGGGCGGCCGGATCGCCTCACCCACCGGTCTGACCCCGGACGCCGTCAAGGACCCGGACGTCAGTGTCCACCCGGTCATTGCCGACCCGAACGCCTCGACCCTGACCGCCCTGGCCGAGCAGGTCGCCTCCGGCTCGCTGCGGGTGCCGGTCACCGCGACCTACCCGCTGGAGCGGGCCACGGAGGCGTTCTCCGCCTTCACCTCCGGCACCCCCGGCAAGATCGCCGTCGCCTGTTCCTGAAGTCCGATCCCCTTACGCAGGCAGAGAGTTCGACGTGCCCACCATCGCCGTCATCGGCGCCGGCCCCGGCATGGGCCTGGCCATCGCCCGTACCTTCGGCAGTCGCGGCTTCGACGTCGCCCTGATCGCCCGCACCAAGGACAAACTCCAGGCGTTGGTCGACCAGTTGGGCCAGGAAGGAATCACCGCCGAGGCGTTCCCGGCCGACGTCCTCGACCGGCCCTCGCTGACCGCCGCCCTGGACGCCGTGAAGGCCCGCTTCGGCGGCGTCGACGTGCTGGAGTACTCGCCGGCCCCGCACTCCCCGGTACCCGGTCACACCCTGGCCGTCCCTTCCGAGGCCACGCCGGACAATCTGCAGCCGCAGATCGAGTACAACCTCTACGGCGCCATCACGGCCGCCCAGGCGGTCCTGCCCGCGATGCGGGAGGCCGGCGCCGGGTCCCTGCTGTTCACCACCGGCGGCGGTTCGGTGGACCCGGTGCCGATGCTCGGCAACGTCAACGCGGCCGCGGCGGCCCTGCGCAACTGGGTGATCAACCTGAAACAAGGAACTGACCGGCAGCGGTGTGCACGCCGCGCACGTGACGATCAAGGTCTGGATCGGCGGAGGCGGCCCGGAGGGCTTCGCGACGGCCACGGCCGACGAGATCGCCCCGCTGTACTGGGACCTCCACGAAAGGCGTGACCGCCCCGAGGCCGTCTTCGGCGCCTGACCGGCGCGTCCCCCCCACCCTTCAGGGAGCGGTAACCGCTCCCTCCGCCCCTCTGCTTAGGAACCCGTACGTGAACGTCTTCTTGTGGATAGTCCAGGCCGTTCTGGCCGCCATGTTCGCCCTGGCCGGTGCCATGAAGGCCACCCAGCCCAAGGACAAACTGGTCGGCCAGCTGCCCTGGACGGCCGACTTCTCCCAGGGCACCGTCCGCCTCATCGGCATCGTCGAGTTCGCCGCCGCGCTCGGCCTCATCCTGCCCGCGGCCACCGGCATCGCGCCCGTGCTGACCCCGCTGGCCGCGACCGGCCTGGCCGTGGTCATGGTGCTGGCCGCGCTCACCCACGTCCGCCGCAAGGAACCCGGCGCGATCGCCTTCAACGCCGTCCTGCTGATCCTGGCCGCCCTGGTGGCCTGGGGCCGCTTCGGCCCGTACAGCTTCTGACCTCACCGCGATCAACCACCCCTGATGCGTCCCACCGTCTTCTGCGCGACCGGGGCCATCGGCCGGCTCGTCGTCCAGCAGCTCCTGGACGACGGCCACCAGGTCACCGCCCTCGTGCGCACCCCGCCAAGCTCGCACTCACCCACCCCCGTCTCATGGTCGCCACCGGGCAGCTCTCCGACCACGATGCCGGCTCACGGCCCGCGGTCGCCGCAGCGACAGTCGGCCAGAGACGTCGGAGACTGCTGGTGGACGGTCGATGCTCACCTGTGGTCGGCCATTTCGCTCACAGACAGGTGGCCACCGAGGGGCTCGACTCCGGCGTGGAGGCGTCACCGGCAGACATCCTGCCGCGCCTGCGACAGCGGTCTCGGCATGCTGACCGCGACGACGTACGACACCGTCGCCCCGCCGTTTCCCCACTCCTTGGCCGAGTAGGTCTGTGACTGGCCATCTGTCACTGCGGGTCGCAGCAGGACGTCCTCGCGGACGCCCCGGACCCGGCGGGCGCTCTGGCCGGTTTCGTGGAATGGATGAGTACCGAGGAAATTGATCGGGCCGCGCACTGCGTGCGGACTGTCTGCGGACGCCTCTTCGGCGGGCGGTGCACCCCCCACCGTCGACGGCGCCCTGGCGATCGCGGCACCCGTCATGGTCGTCCTGCTGCCGGCCGCATGGCTCATCCGGTGCGTCGACCACGGCATTCCCGTTGTGTACTTCCTGGCCGGACGCCGCGCCCGTGTGGTCGTCACCAGCGGCGCGCTGGACGTCCTCACCGACGCGAGGCCCTGACCCGCTTCGACACGGCGCTGGAGCTGGGCATCACGGGCGGGGGGACATCGCCAAGTAGCACGGCGAGCCGTGGATCAAGGTCTCGCCGCTGGGCAGGCAGGAGGAGCCGGAGAACCTCGTCGCGCTGAAGGCGGAGATCGAACGCCGCTCGGGCACGATCGATCTGATCGACATCCTCAAGGAGGCTGAGTTCGCCACCGTCTTCACGTCCGAGTTCACCTCGGTCGCCACACGGGAGGCGGTCCCGAAGGCGGTGCTGCGGCGCCGGTTGCTGCTGGTGCTGTTCGCGCTGGGTACGAACATGGGCATCAAGCGGGTCGCGGTCACGGGCAAGCACGGCGAGAGCGAGGCTGTCCTGCGCCGGGTGCGGCACCTGTTCCTCAACCGGACAATCTGCGCGCCGCGCTGGTGCGGCTGGTCAACGCCACCTTCGCCGCCCGCGATCAGGCGTGGTGTGGCGAGGGCACCGCCTGCGCGAGCGACTCCAAGAAGTTCGGCTCCTGGTCCAGCAACTTCATGACCGAATGGCACCAGCGCTACCGCGGCCCGGGTGTGATGATCTACTGGGGTGATCAGTATGCTCGGGACGATCGGGAATGTGGCCAGCGGGCGGTTCGAGGAGTTGGTGAGCGACTCGCTCGACAAGGACGAAATGGACACGCGCTGTCTGTTCGCCCTCGGCGACGCGGCCCTGGAGATTGAGCCCTTGCGAGGTCACGGCGGTCACCTGCCGATCGAGGACGAGGACCGGCTGAGCGTGGAGGACTCGCTGCGGTACATCGTCACTGAAGGCGGCCTCACGGGGCAGCGCGGCTACTTCTGCCGGGACGCCGACGGCGCGGTCGTAGGCGTCGATCTTGCCGGCCGGCTCTTCAAGCGGGTCGTGCAGACATCCTGAGTCGGCGGAGGCAGGGGCGGTTTCGAGCGGCCGCCGTGGCGGCACCACGAACCGACGACAGCAGGCTCACGAGCAATGCTCGTCACCGCATCAGCTGTGGCGCATTCTCCTCCGTATGACCTTCCCTTCGTAGCGTAGAGACCGTGACTGCAGGGGAAGTCGAGGTCATGGCAGGTAAGAGGCGAAAGTTTGACGCGGAGTTCCGTGAGGGGGCAGTGCGGATCGTCGCCGAGACCGGCAAGCCGATCGCGCAGCTGGCGCAGGATCTCGGGATCAACGAGACCACGCTGGCGAGCTGGGTGTCGCGGGCCCGAAGGGCCGGCGGTTCTGCGGCGGGAGAACGCGCAGCTGAAGAAGGACGACAAGGAGCTGGCCATGGAGCGTGATGTGCTCAAACGCTGCATGGTCTTGTGGGTGAAGTAGCTGTGGCGGCCCCGGCGTTGCTCGTCGGGGTGATCAGCGACCAGAAGACAGTGCACAGCACTCCGTACCGCACCTCCTGCCGGGCCCTGGGCGTGTCGGAGGCGTGGCCTTACAAGCGGCACCGCAGACCGTCCGAGCTGACAGAACGCGAGACCAGGCGGGCCATGCTGACCGAGCGGATCCGTTACTTCGCTACCCGCACCCAGGCCCGGCTGAAGACCGCCACGTGGATCGCGGACTTCTGGAACACGAAACGCCGTCACAGCGCGGCGACGGGAAACCGCCGGTCGAGTTCGAACGGATCATCCAGGAAGCGCGAGCCCGGACCGATCAGGAAGGCCGGGCCGCATAACCAACGTCTCTACGAAAAGCGGGGATTGACAGCGCGCGTGGCTCGGTCCGACGCTCAGGTGACGGTGTTCCGGTCGGGGTGCAGGCCGTCGGCAACGGGGCCGCAGAGGTACTTGGTGCCGTGGCTGGCCGCGTTGTGCATCCGCATCTGCGCGATGGCGAGCCGGGTGACGCCTTCCCTCCGCATACAGCCCCGGGGCATCCACGATGGCTGAAAGTGACCTTGCGTGTGAATTTTCAAACTTTCAAGATTATTTTGCCGTTATGGTCACGTTCTCCCCCCACGCAAGAGCACCGTGAAAGATCGGTAGTGCCCATGTATGAGTCTCACGGCGATGGACGCCCCGCGCCGCCTTCCTTCCGGCATAACAACGGCCAAGAGCCGTGCAGCGCCTCGGTGCGGGGGAGAGGGCGGCAGCCTTCGGCATCAGGACCGTACAACTCGGTGAGCGAAATTGACGCCGATACGGCGTTCGTGGATCGCGCCGACCAGTTGACCGTTCTCCACACCGCGCTCGCCCAGGCGGACAGAGGGCGGGGCAGGACCGTCCTGGTGGCTGCGGCACTCGCCGGCGGAAAGACCGAACTGCTGAAGACTTTCGGCGCGTACGTGGAATCGACGGGCAGAACGGTGCTCACCGCCACCGGCACCCGCGCCGAACACGGGCTCCCCCTGGGGCTGATGGACCAGCTGTTCCGGACCGCCGCGCTGCCCGAGGACATCACGTTAAAGGCACGCGCGATCCTGCGGGCCGAAGCATTACCGGCACACGAGGACGGCGAGGCCGTCCCGCCCGAGGCCCGCGCCCTGGGGACACTGCTGCTGGAACTCGCCGACCGGGACGGCCCCGTCGTCATTGGCATCGATGACGTGCACTTCGCCGACGACGCCTCCGCCCAGACCGTCCTGTACCTGAGCCGTCGCCTGGCGCGGGCCCGCATCCTGCTGGTCCTGACCGAACCGGCGCTGCCGCCCACCTCCTACCTCCCGCTCCGCTCCCGGCTGGCACAGCTGCCGCACGAGACCCTCACCCTGCCCGCCCTGTCGCCCGACGGCGTCGCCGCCCTCCTCGGCGCCCGCCGTCCGGCCCTGCCCTCGGTCGCCGAACACATACACCGGATGACCGGAGGCAGCCCCGCGCTGGTGCGGGGACTCGCCTACGACAACCCGGAAGCCGCACCCGATGAGACCCGTGTCTTCGGATCGGCCTACCGGCGGGCGGTGCTGAGCTGTCTGCAGCGAGGCGAACCGGAGATGCTGCGCGTAGCCCGCGCGGTGGCGGTACTCGGCGAGCACACCGACATCGACCTCACCGCGTCCGTCGCGGAGGTGCCCCGCCCCCTGGTGGCACCGATCCTGCGAGCCCTGGAGGACGCCGGCCTGCTCGCCGACGGACGGTTCCGGCACGAGCAGGGCGCCGCCGCCGTCATCGAGGCCACGTCGGAACAGGAGCGGACCCGCGTACGGCTGCGTGCGGCCGACGGGCTCCAGGAACGCGGCGCCGCCCCGGCCGAGGTGTGCCGGCACCTGATCGATGCCGGGGCCACGCCGGGGACGTGGGCGATCGAGGTCCTGCGGCAGGTCGCTCAGGAGGCGATGGCCGACGACGACACCGAGCTGGCCCTGGCCGCCCTGGAACTCGCTGTCGCCGAGTCCGGGGACGAACCGACACGGCAGGCGATGCTCCAGCACCTGGCGTGTGCCCTGTGGCGCGGGAACCCGGCGATGGCCGACCTGCGTCTTGAACCCCTCCGGCAGGCGCTGCGGGAGGGGAGGCTCGCCCCCGAGAACGGAGCCATGCTGGTGCGCTCCCTGCTCTGGCACGGCAGGTTCGAGCAGTACGACGTGCTGTGCTCGGAGTGCTGGCCCCCCTCCAACCCCCGCGTGCTGACCGCGGGCGTCATCAGTGCCGGCATGAACGCCGTCGACCTCGGGCTGAGCTACCTGTGGATCCACGGACCGCGCGAGACCAACCCGTTCTCCGACATCGCCCAGCAGATCAGCGACCACGACGGCGGTACCTGGATGCAGAGCGCGATCTCGGCAGGTCCGGCGTTCTTCCGCGACCCGACGACCGCCCCGTGCGACTTCGCGGACGTGCCGGACTCGCTGGCGCTCGGAGACTCCACGCCGGAAGCCATCGCCTACATGGTGACGGGCATGCTTCACGCCGACCAGGTGGAACTGGCCGACCGCTGGTGCACGGCGCTGGTGGCCGAGGCCGAGAAACGGGCGGCCCCCACGTGGCAGGCGCTGCTGAGCGCGGCGCACGCGGACGTCCTGCTGCGCACGGGAGACCTCGAACGGTCGGCGGCCCTGGCCGAGTCCGCGCTGGGCCTGCTGTCGCCGCTCTCCTGGGGAGTGGTCATCACCTTCCCCTTGGCGGTGCTGACGACCGCGAACACCGCCCTGGGCCGGCACGATCACAACGAACGGCTCCTGCGCCGCTACCGGGTGCCGCCGGCCGCAGGCACCACCCTGCTCGGGTTGCGCTACGTACGGGCCCGCGGGCATCACCGGCTGGCCGGGGGCGCCCCCCTCAAGGCGCTGGCCGACTTCGATCAGTGCGGCTTCCAGGCACGGGCGGCGGGCATCGACTTGCCGGAGCTGCTGCCCTGGCGCACGGATCTGTCCCAGGTACGGCTGCGACTGGGGGAGACCGCAGACGCCCGGCAACTCGCGGAGGAGGAGCTGGAGTTGTGCCGGCTGCCACGCAGCCGGGGCATCGCGACCCGTGTCCTGGCCGCCTGCGCCGACCTTCGCGCCAGGCCGCGGCTGCTGCAGGACGCGGTCGACCTGCTCCAGGAGAGCGGCGACCGACTGGAGGTGGCCCACGCGATCAGCGATCTCGCACGCGCCTACGAGGAACTCGGTGACCTCTCCCGGGCCCGTATCCTCGTCCGGTCGGCGGGAAAGCACGCCCCGTCGTACACGGAACCCGCCCGGACCGCCGCCGCCCTGCCGCAGACAGGATCGGGCGTCTCCGTCCTCAGCGACGCCGAACTCCGCGTCGCCCGGCTGGCCGCCCGGGGCCACACCAACCGCGAGATCAGCAGGCGCCTCAGCATCACGATCAGCACCGTCGAACAGCACATCACCAGGATCTACCGGAAGCTCGACATCAAAGTCCGGGCCGAACTGCCGGAGAGGCTGTTCTCGGCCGGCGGCATCTGACCGCCCAGGGTAGGGGCGGCTTAGGGGGGCGAACGGGGTCCATCCGGCCCGTACCACTTGTCTACCGTCGGCAGTGCTTGCCCTGTCGTCGGGAGAAAAGGGTGCTCGCATGTCCTCGTCGGCCGCCGGACTCGCCGGTACACCCAGGTTCCGGTCCTACGGACCCCGGCACCTGACGGAGATCGCAGGCCGCCACGGTGTGCCGGAGCACCTGCTGGACGACGCCCGGGTCATCTCCCAGGTGCTGCCGTTCCGCGTCAACGACTACGTCCTGAGCCACCTCGTCGACTGGACACGCATCCCCGGCGACCCGATCTTCCAGCTCCTCTTCCCCCAGGCCGGCATGCTCGACGCCGCCGACCACACCCTCCTCGCCCGCCTCCTGCGCACCGGCGCCCGGGACGCACTGGCGGCCGAGACCCGCCGTATCCGCGCCGGACTCAACCCGCACCCCTCCGGCCAGCGCGAACTCAACGTCCCCAGCCAGGACGGCGACCGGCTCCCCGGCATCCAGCACAAATACCGCGAGACGGTGCTGTACTTCCCCCAGCAGGGCCAGACCTGCCACGCCTACTGCACGTACTGCTTCCGCTGGGCCCAGTTCGTCGGCGACGCCGACCTGCGCTTCGCCGCCCCCGGCCCCGGACCGCTGGTCGCCTACCTGCGCGCGCACCCGGCCGTCACCGACGTCCTGGTGACCGGCGGCGACCCCATGGTGATGAGCACCGAACGACTGCGCGCCCACCTGGAACCGCTGCTCGCGGTGGACACCGTGCGCACCGTCAGGATCGGCACCAAGTCGGTCGCGTACTGGCCCTACCGGTTCACCACCGACCCCGACGCCGACGACGTCCTGCGCCTGTTCGATGAGGTCGTGGCGAGCGGGCGGACCCTAGCGGTGATGGCGCACTTCAGCCACCCCAGGGAGCTGGAGACCGCGCCGGCCCGCGCGGCGCTGGAGCGGATCCGCGCCACCGGCGCCGTCGTCTACGGCCAGGCGCCCCTGGTCGCGCACGTCAACGACGACCCGCGCATCTGGGCTCGGATGTGGAGCGCGCAGCTCTCCGCCGGCATCGTGCCGTACTACATGTTCGTCGAGCGGGACACCGGGCCGCGCGAGTACTTCAAGGTGCCGCTGGACCGGGCGGTGGACATCTTCCAGGCCGCCTACCGCACCCTGCCCGGCCTCGCCAGGACCGTACGCGGCCCCAGCATGTCGGCCACCCCGGGCAAGGTGCTCGTCGACGGGGTGGCCGACACTGCGGACGGCCGGTACTTCCAGCTGCGGCTCGTCCAGGCACGCAGGCCGGAGCTGGTCGGCAGGCCGTTTCGGGCCCGCTGGTCGCCCACCGCGTCCTGGCTGGACGAACTCGAACCCGCCCCGGACACCCCGGCCGACATCGCGGACGCCGTCGCCCCGGCCGCGCTGCGGGCGGTGGTCGCCCGATGAAGCACGAGATCTCACCCAACCTCGCCCTGGACCAGCTCGTGACCGAACGCTGGGCGGCCGGCGAACCGATCGTCCACCTCGGCTTCGGCGAGTCCCGGCTGCCGGTGTTCCCCGGGCTCGTCGAGCGGCTGGCCGCGGGTGCCTGGCGCAACGCGTACGGCCCGGTCGCGGGCGCGCCAGGCGTCCTGCGCGCCGTCGCCGGCTACTTCACCCGCCGCGACCTGCCCACCGCCCCGGACCAGGTGATCGTCGCGCCCGGCAGCAAGGCCCTGCTCGCCGCGCTCCAGTTCGCCGTACCCGGAGATGTCCTGCTGCCCACCCCATGCTGGGTGACCTACGCCCCCCAGGCCCGCCTCGCGGGCAAACACCCCTTCGGCGTACCGGTCCCGGACGACTGCGGCGGCGTCCCCGACCCCGACGCGCTGCCTGCGGCCTTACGGCGCGCCCGGGCCGCCGGCCTCGACCCGCGCATCGTGGTCCTGACGGTGCCGGACAACCCGACCGGGACCACCGCCCCGCCGGACGTCATCCGCCGGATCTGCGCGGTCGCCGAGGACGAGGACCTGCTGGTCGTGTCCGACGAGATCTACCGCGACCTCGTGCACGACCCGGCCACCGAGGTGCTCAGCGCGGCCGAGGTGATTCCGCACCGCACGGTGGTCGTCACCGGCCTCAGCAAGAGCGCCGCGCTGGGCGGTTGGCGGATCGGCGCGGCCCGCTTCCCCGCCGACGAGGCCGGGGTCCGGCTGCGCGCGGACGTGGCCGCGATCGCCAGTGAGGTGTGGTCCACGCTCGCCGGGCCGATGCAGGAGGTCGCCGAGTACGCCTTCGACGAACCGCCCGCCCTGCGTGAGCGGCTGGCGGCGGACGCCCGGCTGCACGGGCGGCTCGCGCGGGCGGTGCACGCGATCTGTGCCGAGGCCGGCGCGGTCGTCCGGCCGCCGACCGGTGGTTTCTACGTCTACCCCGACTTCGAGTCGTCGCGCACGGCGCTGCGCCGGCTCGGCGTCACCGACGGCGCCTCGCTCCAGAAGTACCTGCTCGGCCAGGGCGTGGTCGTACTGGCCGGGACGGCCTTCGGCGACGACCCGCGGGCCCTGCGCTTCCGGGCCGCGACCAGCATGCTCTACGGCGCCACGGCCGAGGAACAGGAGGCGACGATGCGGGCCGCCGATCCCCTCGACGTGCCGCACGTGGCCGAGGCGCTCGTGACGATCGAGAAGGTGTTCAGAACCCTCGCCTAGGGCGTGTTGCCTAGGGCGTGTTGCGGAAGTCCCGTCGTCCGCCCGGAGGGCGGGCCAGGCGTCGAGCGGCGGGCGGGACTTTCGCTGGAGGCCCTGGCCCGCCGTACCGCCCAGAGAAGAACGGACCACACATGTACGAGAAGAACCAGGCGACGGCGTTCCCTGGCATGGGACCCACCCCATACCATCAGGTCGCCGACTTCATGACCGACCACCCCTACGCCCGCGACCTGGTCGCCCTCGCGGACGACGTCCTCGGCCACGACCTGCTCGCCCACTACCGGGACAGCCCGACCGACTACTCCGCCGCCGCCCAGGTCGCGTTCCTGGTGAATTGCCTCGCCTCCGCCCGCTGGGCCGAACACGAACAAGGCGTACGGCCCGCACTGCTGGCCGGCGCCAGCTTCGGTGCCAAGGCTGCCGCGATCCGCTCGGGCGCCCTCGACGCCGCCGACGGGATCTGGCTCACCGCGCAGATCGCCCGCCTGGAGACCGAGTACTTCGCCGATCACCACGGCGACCTCGTCACGCTCTCCTTCGTCCGTACCCCGCGCCCCGAACTCGACCGGATTCTTGACGAGTTGGCCGACTGGCACGAGATCTCCTGCCACATCGACGACGACTTCTTCATGGTGACGGTGCGCCGCGACAAGCTGGAGTGGCTGCGGCGAAGGCTGCGCGCGGCGGGCGGACTCCCGCTGTACGACACCGACCCGCCGATGCACGTCAGCCTCTTCGGTGACCTGCGCGACCGGGTGGCGGCGGAACTCCTGCCCCGCATCACGATCCGTGACCCGGAACTCCCGGTCGTGGCCGACTACGACGGCTCGCACCGCACCACCGCCGACGGCATACGCGCCATGCTCCTGGACGGCCTGGTGACCCCCGTCCACTGGCCCGAGGTGGTCCGCTCCCTGCGCGCCGCCGGTATCACCCGGCTGTGCGTCGCCGGACCCGACGCCCTGTTCGGCCGCGTCGGCGTCACCCGCAGAGCCTTCGAGGTCGTCGCCGCCTCCCCCCGGTCCGCGATGCACGCCGGGGAGACCGCGTGAGCCACACCGCTACCCTCCACGCCCGCTTCCTCCACGGCCTCGCACTCCACCCCACCCGGATCGCCCTGCGCCTGGAGGACGGCCAGGAGTTCACCTACGAACACCTGCACGAGCTGGCGCTGCGCTGGGCAGGTGCCCTGCACACCACAGGAGACGAACCGCCCCGCGCGGTCGGCGTGCTGGCGGGCAAGACGATCGCGGCGTACGCCGGACTTCTCGCGGCCCTCTACGCCGGAGCCGCTGCGGTCCCCCTCCACCCGGAGTTCCCCGAGGCCCGCACCCGACGGATGCTGGACGCGGCCGGTGTGACCACGTTGCTCGCCGACCGGCAGGGCCTGACCACCCTCGCCGACCCGGGCATCCCGGTTCTCGCCCCCCTGGACCAAGGCCCTCTGCCTGGACGGCCGCTGGATGCCCCGCTGCCCGTCGCCCCCGACGGCATCGCCTGCGTGCTGTTCACCTCCGGCTCCACCGGACGCCCGAAAGGCGTCCCCGTCCGCCACGACAGCGCCGACCACTACTTCCAGGTGCTGGAGAACCGGTACGGCTTCCAGCCCGACGACGTCTTCTCCCAGTCTTTCGACCTGAACTTCGACTGCGCCCTCTTCGACCTCTTCTGCGCCTGGGGTGCCGGCGCCTCGGCACATCCCGTCCCCGCCGTCGCCTACCGCGACCTGCCCGGCTTCGCCGCCGCGCGCGGCCTCACGGTCTGGTTCTCCACCCCCTCCGCGATCACCCTGGTCCGGCGGACCGGCGGCCTCGCCCCCGGCTCCCTCCCGGGGCTGCGGTGGAGCTTCTTCGCAGGCGAGGCACTGCGCGCGGCCGACGTCGAGGACTGGCTGGCGGCGGCCCCCGGCTCGACCGTGGAGAACATCTACGGCCCGACCGAACTGACCGTGACCATCACCGGCCACCGCTGGTCACCGGAGACCTCGCCCGAGCTGTGCGTCAACGGCCTGGTGCCGATCGGACGCGTACACCCCGGGCACGACCACGTCCTGCTCGGCGAGAACGGCACGCCCGACGACACCGAGGGCGAACTGTGCGTCACCGGACCGCAGTTGACCGCCGGTTACCTGGACCCGAGGGACGACGACGGGCGGTTCCTGGAACGCGACGGCCGCCGCTGGTACCGCACCGGCGACCGGGTGCGCCGCCTGCCCGGGGACGAGCTCGTCTACCTGGGCCGACTGGACTCGCAGGTACAGCTCCACGGCTGGCGGGTCGAACTCGCCGAGGTCGAGCACGCGGTGCGCGGCTGTGTCGGCGTCCACGACGCGGTGGCCGTGACCAGGAGTGACGCGAACGGCCTCCACCTGGTCGTCTACTACACCGGCGTACCCACCCCCGCCCGGGAGCTGGCCCGGCGGCTGCGGGACGTCCTCCCCAAGGGCATGCTGCCCCGCCACTACCGTCACCTGGACGCGTTCCCCCTCAACACCAACCGCAAGATCGACCGCGCCCGCCTCAGGGACCTGCCCGATGAGCACTGAGGAACACTCAGCGCCCCCGAACCAGGGCCAGCAGCGCGTCCCGGTCGACCTTGCCGTTCACGGTCGACGGCAGCACGTCGAGCACCCGAACCTCCTGCGGCACCATATAGTCGGGCAGCGCCGCCATGCAGAACGCCTTCAGTTCCATCGGGTCCAGCTCCCCGGCCTCTGCGGACAGGACGACGAACACAGCGAGCACCGGTTCACGCCCGCCCGTCGGCAGCAGGACGGCCGTCGCCGCCCGGACCCCGTCGAACTCGGTGACCCGCCGCTCGATCTCCCCCAGCTCCACCCGGTTCCCGCGGATCTTCACCAGCGAGTCCGCCCGCCCGCAGAAATACAGCTCACCGTGCGCGCCCCAGCGCCCCAGGTCCCCCGTGCGGAAAACCCGTTGCCCGCTGCGCGGCTCCAGCGGATCGGGCACCAGCACCCGCGCGGTGGCCTCCGGGTCGTCCCAGTACGCCGTGAACAGCGCCGCACTGCGCAGATGGATGTGCCCGACGACCCCCGGCTCCTGAACCGCACGCCCGTCCTCGTCGATCACCAGCATCTCGGCTCCCGGGTGGGCGCGCCCGATGGACACGTCCTCGGCGTCGTCCGGCAGAGGGTTCGGTACGTCGGTGAAGGACGCGGCGATCGACTCGCTGCTGCCGAAACAGTTCACGATCCGCAGCCCCGGCAACAGCCCCTGGAGCGTGCGCAGTTCGGGCAACGGGAACCGCTCGCCCGAGTACAGCACGCCCCTCACCCTGCCGCCCAGTTCCGCGCCGAGCAACTCCGCCTCGTGCCGCAGCGCCGGACGCCAGATCGACGGCACCCCGTTGACCTGGGTGACCTCGGCGTCCGCGAGGAACCTGAGCAGGCGGCGCGGCCAACGCAGCAGGTCACGCGGCACGGGGACGACCGTCGCGCCGCTGCCCAGCGCGAGTCCGATGTCCAGCAACGAGAAATCGAACTGGAGCGGAGAGGTGGTCGCCACCCGGTCCTCGGCGGCGACGATGCCGTGCCGCAGCATCCCCCGGTACAGCGCCAGCACACCCCGGTGGCTCATCACCACACCCTTGGGGCGGCCAGTTGTGCCCGAAGTGAACACGACATAGGCCGGGTCGGTGGGCACGAGCGCGCGGCGACGCCGCTTCCTGGGCGCGGGCGCCCGCTCCACCAGCAGGCCGTCGGGGCCGAACCGGGCTGTACCGACCTCGGCCCGGATCCCGTCCCGGGTGCCGTGTGCGGCCTGGAGGTGCAGCGCGGGCTCGACCGCGTCGATGATCGCCTCCAGACGAGCGGCTGGTGTGTCGGGACTGACCGGTACGAAGACCAGGCCGAGGGTCGAGCAGGCGAGCAGCGCCGCGATGGACCACGAGGATGTGTCGGACTCCAGGACCACCAGGTCCCCGATGCCCAGGCCCAACGCGTCCAGCTGCGCGGCGAGCTCTGTGACCCGGTGCTCCAGCTGCCGGTAGGAGATCGTGCCGAAGGTCCCCTCCGCGTGTTCCACGACCGCCGGCTGATGCGGCGTAAGCCGCGCGCCGGCCAACAAGAATCCATGCAGGGTGTCGACCGAGTCATGAATACGGGAAAAACTCTCTGGACTCATCGGAAAAAGCACCTCGTTCGTTGGTTCTTGTACCCAACTCCTGTTGCGGAGCGGGAATTACACAGTTACTGCCGCGAGTGTCGGTCGCGCCGAATGAACAGGAAAGGGAATCATGTTGCAAGAGGAATTTGAGGAAATCCTGCGCGGGCAGCTTCCGTTTTTGGATCCGGACGAGAAACTGACCGAGGACACCGTGCTGCGCGACCTCGGTCTCGACTCGCTCACCATGGTCGATCTGCTGGCGTCCCTGGAGAACTCCTACGGAGTACGGTTCCGTGACGAAGCGCTGACCACGGAGACGTTCCGTACCCCGGGCACATTGTGGGCGGCGCTGTCCAGACTGCTTGCGCGCAACGCCTGACCTTCCGGCGGGCGGGACCCGGCAAACAACCGGGCCCCGCCCGCGGCTGTTCATCGCCTGCGTGCGGTGATGAGCGAGTGACGGATTATTCCGGTCGCCATGAGCTGCTCCAGGGCCACGACCAGCTCGGCCAAGAAGTCCCGCGTCTCCTTCTCGATCTCGGGCTCCTCGGCCTTGCTCCGCAGCGTCGAGACGATCAGCCGCATGGTGCGACGGAGGTTGGTGGTGATGTTCTCGTAGGCCACGAGATCCAGTCCGGCCGCGGTGATGTCGTCCTCGAAGTCCTTCTGTGTGCCGAACGGCGGGAACTCGAAGATGTCCCAGACGGCGGTGAGCGCTTCGAGCTCACGGGGGGTGGGGGTGTGGGCGAGGAAGAAGTCCTGGATGACCAGCCGTCCGCCCGGACGCAGCGTGCGTGCGATCTCGGCGATGGCCTTGCCCCGGTCCGGCATGTGCGCGATCGACTCGATGGCGTAGGCGCTGTCGAAGTGGCCATCAGGGAAAGGCAGCTCCATCGCGTCGGCCAGCTGGAACGTGGCCTGGCCGATGCCCAGGCCGACCCCGGGCTGCGTCATCGCCAGCTGCACCTCGCGCGGACTGAGCGTGACCCCGGTGACGTGTGCCCGGTGGCGGTCGGCGATCCGCAGCGTGGAGCGGCCGGTTCCGCAGCCGACGTCCAGCACCCGCGCGCCGGCGGCGAGGTCCAGTCGCTGCGCGACCATGTCGGTGAGCCGGTCGGTCGCCTCCCGTACGGGAGTGTCGTCGTTGTCGTCGTCCCAGAAACCGTAGTGAATGTTGTCCCCGAGGGCCTCCATGAGCACCTCGGACATCCGGTCGTACAGCGTGCCGACGTCGGACGAGCCAGGAACGTGATTCTTTGCCATGGTGACAGCGACCTTTCCGTGACGATGTGAGCGGCCTCTTCGAGGACCGCTTCATTGAGTGATCAATCTGCTTCGGTGGTCGTCTTGCGACTCACCGAGACCGAACGGTCAGTCGGTTGAGCCGAGTTCGCCGTCGAGGATGGCGAACAGCTCCTTGGCGTCGGCTGCCGTGAGGTCGTCGTGCGCCGGGCCTGAGCGCTCGCCCCAGGAGGCCGTCAGCGCACGCAGCCTGGCTGTGACGCGCTGCCGTGTCGCCTCGTCGGGCAGTTCCGCTCCGGACATGGCGGCCTCCAGCCGGGCCAGTTCGGACTCGAGGGCAAGGGGCTCCGGTTCGTCCTCACCCACCAGCTCGGTATGCAGCAGGCCGACGACCGCCCTCGGCGTCGGATGGTCGAAGACGAGCGTCGCCGACAGCCTGAGGCCGGTCGCAGCCCCCAGCCGGTTGCGCAGCTCCAGGGCGGTCAGCGAGTCCAAGCCCACCTCCTTGAACGGCTGGTCCAGCTCCACCGCCGCGCCGTCCGACTTCCCCAGCACCGCGGCGACGTGCTCGCGCACCAAGGACGTCAGCAGCCGCTCACGCCCCGTCCGCGGCAGCCGCACCAGCTGATCGCGCAGCTCGGGTTCCACCGCCTTCTCCTCGGCGGCCGCGGCCGTACGGCGGGTCGGCGTGCCCACCAGGTCACGCAGGATCACCCGCACCCCTTCGGGCCGCGACCGCAGGGCGGCGACATCCAGCCTGAGCGGTACGTGGAGAGCTGCCTCCGGTCGGGCCAGGGCCGCGTCCAGCAGCCGCAGTCCATGCTCCCCCGACAGTGGCAGTACCCCTGACCGGCGCAGCCGCCGGACGTCGCCGTCGGCCAGCGCGCCCGTCATGCCGCCGACCTCCGGTGCCCACATGCCCCATGCCAGTGACACGGCGGGCAGGCCCATGGCATGGCGCTGTGTCGCCAGACCGTCCAGGAACGCGTTGGCCGCCGCGTAGTTCGCCTGCCCGGCGCCGTCGAGGGTCCCGGCCGCCGAGGAGAACAGCACGAACGCCGAAAGTTTCCGGCGACGGGTCAGCTCGTGCAGATGCAGCGCCGCGTCGGCCTTCGGCCCCCATACCCCTTCGAGCTGCCCGGCAGTGAGCGAGTCGAACACGCCGTCGTCGACCACGCCGGCCGTGTGCACGACCGCAGCCAGGTCCACCCCGTCGAGCGCGGCAGCGAGCGCGACACGGTCGGACACGTCACAGGCGACCACGCGCACCCGCGCGCCGAGCGCCGTCAGCTCTTCGGTCAGCCGCCCCGCCCCGGGGGCCGCATCACCCCGTCGGCTGACCAGCAGCAGGTCCCGCGCGCCGTACGCGGTCACCAGATGCCGGGCGACCAGGCTCCCGAGACCACCGGTGCCTCCGGTGACCAGCACGGTGCCCCGCAGGTCCACCTCGTGCGGGACGGTGAGCACGACCTTGCCGACATGCCTGGCCTGGGCGAGGAAGCGGAATGCCTCCGGCGCCCTGCGCACCGGCCAGGCCCGCAGCGGCAACGGCGCGAGCACCCCACGGTCGATCAGCGCGACGACCTCGGTGAGGATCTCCCTGATCCGGTCCGGGCCGGCGTCGGACAGGTCGAACGCCCGGTAGCGCACCCCGGGGTGCCGACGCGCGACCTCGTCCGCATCCCGCACGTCGGTCTTGCCCATCTCGGCGAACCGGCCGCCCCGCGGCAGCAGTCTGAGCGAGGCGTCGACGAACTCCCGGGCCAGCGAGTTCAGCACCACATCGACCCCGCGCCCTCGCGTCACCTCGGCGAACCGGCCCGCGAAGCCGGTGTCCCGCGACGAGGCGATGTGGTCGTCCGCGACGCCGAGCTTCCGCAGCACCTCCCACTTGCCGCGGCCGGCCGTGCCGAACACCTCGGCGCCGAGATGCCGGGCGAGCTGCACGGCTGCCATGCCGACGCCCCCGGCGGCGGCATGGATCAGCACCTTCTCCCCGGCGCGCAGCCCGGCGAGGTCGACCAGGCCGTAGTACGCGGTGGCGAACACGGCCGGAACGGAAGCAGCTTCCTCGAAGGTCAGCTGTGCGGGCTTGGCGACCATCATCCGCCGGTCCGCGATCGCGTACGGGCCGAAGCCGCCGTCGAACAGACCCAGCACCTCGTCACCGGCCGCGAACTCGGTGACCTCGGAGCCGACCGCCACGACGACGCCCGCCGCCTCGCACCCGAGGTCGGCCCGCTCCGGATACATTCCCAGGGTGATCAGCACGTCCCGGAAGTTCACGCCCGCCGCCTGGACGGCGATCCGCACCTCACCCGGCGCCAGTGGCCGGTCGGCGCTGTCGCTCTCGACCAGTGCCAGGTTGTCCACGGTGCCCTGCGCGGTGACATCCAGCCGCCAGCCGCCGTCCGGCACCGCCAGCAGGCCGCCGTCCGACGACGGCATCAGGCGTGGCACCAGCACCTCGCCCTCGCGCAGCGCGAACTGAGGCTCGTCACCGGCGAGCGCCGCGGGCAGCTCCCGATACGACGCCTCGCTGCCGTCGAGATCGACCAGCCGCAGCCGACCCGGGTGCTCGTCCTGGGCCGCCCGCACCAGCCCCCACACCGCGGCGTGTGCGGGGTCGACCATCGCGTCGTCCGGACGCGCCGACAGTGCGGCCGAGGTCACCACGGCCAGCTTCGCGGACTGCTCGCCACCCAGCCAGGACTGGAGGAACTCCAGCGTGCGCCGGGTGAGTTCGTGCGCCGTCGGCGCCCGGCCGACGTCGAAAAGCACCGTGCCGGGCTCCGCCGCCACGGACGTGGCGTCGACGCCCGCGGACCGCAGGGCAGTCGCCAGTGGGCCGTCCTGCGCGCCGTGGACGAAGACGGCCTCCCGGCCGGGTCCGGTCGGCCGCGGCGTCCACTCCACGTGCAGCAGCGCGTCGTCGCGGACGGCCCGGCCGGGGCGCAGCCGGTCGGCGGAGACCGGGCGCACGACCAGCGATCCCACGGTGGCCACGGGTGCGCCCGTGGTGTCGGCCAGCCGCAGCGACACCGCGGCCGTGCGGGTGCGCACCATGTGGACCCGCAGCTTCGTGGCCCCCGTCGCGTGCAGGGCGACGCCGGACCACGCGAACGGCAGCGCCGGCTCACCGGCGTCGGCCTCCCCGTCCAGTTCCATGGTGTGCAGCGCCGCGTCGAGCAGCGCGGGATGCACACCGAACCGCCCGGCGTCGACCGCCGCGCTCTCGGCCAGAGCCACCTCGGCGAATACGTCGTCGCCGCGCCGCCAGGCCGCCCGCAGCCCCCGGAACGACGGCCCGTAGCCGGCCCCCGACACGGCCATCCGGTCGTACAGGTCGCTGACGTCGACCGGCGTCGCCCCCGGCGGCGGCCACTCGGCCAGCTCGAACTGTGCCGACTCCCTTACGGCTCTGAGCACACCCGTGGCGTGCCGCGTCCAGGAGCCCCCAGCCTGCCGCGCGTACACCGCCACCGGACGGCCCCCGGAAGCGTCGACGCCGTCGACCGTGACCTGTACGTCCACGGCTTCGTCAGCGGTCAGCACCAGCGGAACCTCAAGGGTCAGCTCCTCGACCGTGTCACAGCCGACCTGATCACCGGCGCGCAGCGCGAGTTCGACGAAGCCGGTGCCCGGGAACAGCGCTGTGTCCAGGATGACGTGATCGGCCAGCCACGGCTGTGTGCCCACCGAGAACCTCCCGGTCAGCACGGCACCGTCCGAACCGGGCAGCGCGACGGCGGCTCCCAGCAGCGGGTGGACGACTGCCGACTGGCCCAGCCCGGCCGCGTCGCCGACGTCGCCGTCGGCCCTCAGCCAGAAGTCCTCCCGCTGGAAGGCATAGGTGGGCAGATCGATCCGCCGGCCGTCCCCGAACACCCCGGCCCAGTCGACGGCCGCTCCTCGTACGAAGGCCGACGCCAGCGCCGACACGGCCGTACGCACTTCGTCGTGGTCCTTGCGCAGCAGCGGCACGACCGTATGGCGGCCGTCGTCCGGCAGACAGTCCCGGGTCATGGCCGACAGCACGCCGTCCGGCCCGATTTCCAGGAACGTCGTCACCCCCGCCTCGTCGAGACGGCGCACGGCGTCGCGGAACCGGACCGTGCCGCGGGCCTGCCGCACCCAGTACTCGGGGTCGGTGAATTCGCCGTCGCCGAGCGTGGAGACGACCGGAATTTCCAGCTCTCGATACGTCAAAGACCGCGCTACCTCACGGAACTCCGCCAGCATCGGCTCCATCCGCGGGGAGTGGAACGCGTGGGACACCCGCAGTCGGCGGGTCCGGCGGCCCAGGTCGGCGAAGTGCCGCGCCACCGCCTCGGCGGCGTCCTCCTCGCCCGAGACGACCACGGCCGACGGGCCGTTGACCGCGCCGATCGACACCCCGTCCGTCAGCAGCGGCAGCACTTCGTCCTCGGTGGCCGCCACGGCGAACATGGCGCCCCCGCCGGGCAGTTCCTGCATCAGCCGGCCGCGCGCGCTCACCAGTCGGCAAGCGTCGGCCAGCGACAGCACCCCGGCGACGTGGGCCGCGGCGATCTCGCCGACGGAGTGCCCGACCAGGTGGTCCGGGCGCACGCCCCAGGACTTGACCAGGGCGAACAGGGCCACCTCGACCGCGAACAGTGCGGCCTGGGTGTGCACGGTCTCGTCCAGCGGCTCCGGGTCGTCACCGGCCAGCACCGAACGGGTCGCGGGATCGAGCAGCGCGACGACCTCGTCGTACTTCCTCGCATACGCCTCGAACGTCCCGTACAGGGCGCGGCCCATGCCCAGCCGCTGGCTGCCCTGGCCGGTGAACAGGAACGCCACCTTGCCCTCGCCCGCCTCGCCCCGGATCACGTCGGCCGGGACCGTCCCCTCGGCGAGCGCGGAGAGGCTCTGCCGGAGCGCGCCGGTGTCGTCCGCGAGCACGACCGCCCGGTGTTCGAACGCGGTACGTGTGGTGGCCAGGGACCGGGCCAGGTCGGCGAGCGGCCGGTCGGTCAGCGGCAACAACCGGGCGGCCTGGGCGCTCAGTGCCTTGGCGGAGCGGGCGGAGACCACGACGGGCAGGGGCCCGTCGTACGGTGAACCGGTGGTCCTCGTCCGGGCCGGGGGCGCCTGTTCGAGGACGAGGTGGGCGTTGGTGCCGCTGATGCCGAACGAGGACACGCCCGCTCGGCGCGGCCCGGACTCCTTGTCCCAGGCGCGGTTCTCGGTGAGCAGTTCGACCGCTCCGGCCGTCCAGTCCACCTGGGACGACGGAGTGTCCGCGTGCAGGGTGCGCGGCAGGACCGCGTGCCGCATCGCCAGCACCGTCTTGATCACCCCGGCGACGCCTGCGGCGGCCTGCGTGTGCCCGATGTTGGACTTGACCGTGCCCAGCCACAGCGGCGAACCGTCGGGGCGCTGTCGGCCGTAGGTCTCCAGCAGCGCCTGCGCCTCGATGGGGTCGCCGAGCGTGGTGCCCGTGCCATGCCCCTCGACGAGGTCCACGTCGGAGGGCGCGAGGCCGGCCGCGGCGAGCGCACTGCGGATCACCCGCTGTTGGGCGGGACCACTGGGCGCCGTCAGACCGTTGGATGCACCGTCCTGGTTCACCGCCGAGCCACGCAGGACCGCCAGCACCGGGTGGCCGTTGCGTTCGGCGTCGGACAGCCGTTCCAGCAGGACCAGTCCGACGCCCTCGCCGAAGCCGGTGCCGTCAGCGGCGTCCGAGTACGCCTTGCAGCGGCCGTCGGTGGCCAGGCCCCGCTGCCGGGAGAACTCCACGAACAGCTCGGGACCGGCGAGCACGGTGACACCGCCGGCGATGGCCAGGGTGCTCTCGCCCCGGCGCACCGACTCCGCGGCCTGGTGGATCGCCACCAGGGACGAGGAGCACGCGGTGTCTACGGTCACCGCGGGCCCTTCCAACCCCAGCACATAGGCGACACGCCCGGAGATCACCGATGGGGACACCCCGGTGGTCAGATAGCCCTCGACTCCCTCGGGCAGGACAGCCGTCCCCTGGGCGTAGCTGGTGGCGGAGGCTCCGACGAACACGCCGGTTGCGCTGGAACGCAGGGAGCGCGGGTCGATGCCGGCGCGCTCCAGCACCTGCCAGGCGGCTTCGAGGACGAGCCGCTGCTGGGGGTCGGTGGCCAGCGCCTCACGCGGCGACATGCCGAAGAACGCGGGGTCGAACGCCCCGGCGTCCGGCAGCAGACCGCCGTGCAGGGAGTAGCTCGTGCCCGGGTGGTCGGGGTCGGAGTGGTACAGCCCGGCCAGGTCCCAGCCGCGGTTCGCGGGGAATGGGGCGATGGCGTCACCGCCGTCGACCACCAGCCGCCACAGGTCTTCCGGCGACTCGACGCCGCCCGGGAAACGGCAGCTCATCGCGACGATGACGACCGGGTCGTCGCCTTCGTCGCGCGCGCGGCCGGGCGCGGGCAACCGCGGCGCGGGGGTCTCGGTGACGCCGAGCAGCCGGGTGCGCAGCAGTCCTGCCAGACCGGTCGCGGTGGGGTGGTCGAACACGAGCGTGGCGGGCAGCCTGAGGCCGGTCACGGTGGCCAGCCGGTTGCGCAGTTCCACGGCCGTCAGCGAGTCGAAGCCCAGGTCGCGGAAGGCGCGGTCGGAGCTGATGGCGTCCGGAGAGGAGTGCCCGAGCACCGCGGCGGCTTGGGCGCGGACCATCGTGGTCAGCAGCCGGTCCTGTTCCGTGGTGGGCAGTACGGCGAGTCGCCGGGTCAGCTCCGAGTCGGTCGCGGCCGGGCTCGACGCGGCGGTCCGACGGGCCGGGGTCCGGGCGAGGCCGCGCAGCAACGGCGGCACTTCGCGCAGGTTCCTGGTGGTCAGCGGGGCCGCCACGAGCAGGGGTTCGTCGAGAAGGCGGGCGCTGTCGAACAGGGCCATGCCCTCCTCGTTGGTCAGGGCACGGCTGCCCTCCCGCTCGAGCCGGGCCACGCCAACCGCGTCCACCCGGGCGGTCAGGGCGCTGCGCTGCTCCCAGAACCCCCAGGCCAGTGACTGGGCGGGCAGCCCCTCGGCCCTGCGGTGCGCGGCGAGCGCGTCCAGGAAGGTGTTGGCAGCCGCGTAGTTGCCCTGCCCGGCGTCGCCGAGCACCCCGGCTCCGGAGGAGTACAGCACGAACATCGCCGGGTCCAGGTCCCGGGTCAGCTCGTGCAGATGCCAGGCGGCGTCGACCTTGGGACGGAAGACGGTGTCGATCTGCTCGGGGGTGAGCGTACCGAGCGTGCCGTCGTCGAGGACGCCTGCGGTGTGCACCACCCCCGTCAACGGGTGGTCGGCCGGGATGCCGGCCAGCAGCCGCGCCAGCGCGTCCCGGTCGCCGAGGTCGCAGGCGCTGAACGTCACCGAGGCGCCCAGCGCGGTCAGTTCGGCGGCGAGGTCCGCGCCGCCGCCGCTGCGGCTGGCGAGCAGCAGATGCCGTACGCCGTGCTGGGTGACCAGATGCCGGGCCACGATGCCGCCCAGCGTGCCGCCGCCACTGATCAGGACGGTGCCGACGGGATCCAGCGCCGGCGGGACGGTCAGCACGATCTTGCCGGTGTGCCGGGCCTGGGACATGAACCGGAAGGCGTCCCGGGCCCGCCGCACGTCCCACACCCGCACCGGCAGTGGCTGCAGCACGCCCTGCCGCAACAGGGTCAGCACCTCGGGCAGCAGCTCGTTCAGCCGGTCCGGTCCCGCGTCCGTCAGCGTGAACGCGGTGTACTCGACATCGGGCAGGTCCTCGGGGCGGCGTCGGTCGGTCTTGCCCATCTCCAGGAACCGCCCGCCGGGCCGCAGGAGGATCAGCGAGGCGTCGACGAACTCACCGGCCAGCGAGTTGAGTACCACGTCCATGCCATGGCCGCGGAACTTCTTGGCGAAGTCCAGGTCACGGGAGGAGGCGATGTGCTCGTCGTCCAGTCCCAGGCCGCGCAGCGCCTCCCACTTGCCGGGGCTCGCGGTGGCGAACACCTCCGCGCCCAGGTGCCGGGCCAGCTGCACGGCCGCCATGCCGACCCCACCGGCCGCCGCGTGGATCAGGACCTTCTCACCGGCGCGCAGCCGGCCGAGGTCGCACAGCCCGTAGACAGCGGTCAGCCAACACACGGGGACCGCGGCGGCCTGTGGGTACGACCAGTCGTCGGGCATCCTCGCCAGCAGCCGCCGGTCCGTCACCCCGACCGGCCCGAACGCGCCGTCCAGCACTCCGAGCACCCGGTCGCCCGGGAGCAGGTCGGTCACCCCGGAGCCGGTCTCGAGCACGACGCCGGCGACCTCGCCGCCGATCGGCATGTCCTGCTCGGGCACCATGCCCAGGGCGACGACCACGTCCCGGAAGTTCAGCCCGGCCGCCCGGACGGCGACCCGCACCTCGCCTGGCGCGAGCGCGGCTCCGGCCGCGGGCCACGGCACCAGTTCCAGATCGGCGAGGCTTTGCTTGCTGCCGGAGTTCAGCCGCCACTCCGCCACGCCCGGCGGAGGCAGCAACGCCTCGCTCATGGCAGCCCGCGCCAGCCGCGGCACGACGACGGCCCCGTCGCGGACGGCCAGTTGGGGCTCCCCCGCGCCGATCGCCGCCAGGACCGCGGCCACCGGGACGTCGGCGCCCGGTTCGGTGTCGACCAGGACGAAGCGGTCCGGGTTCTCCGACTGCGCGCTCCGGATGAGGCCCCACACCGGGGCGTGCGCCAGGCCGCGCACGGTGTCGGTGGCACCGGCCGCGACCGCGCCGCAGGTGACGAACACCAGCTTCGCCCCGGCCTGCCACGACTGCGCCAACTCCAGCGCACGGTAGGTGTGTTCATGCGCGCCGCCCACGACGTCGTCCGCCTCTGCCGCGGGGAGGCCGACGAACACCAGGTCCGCGTCGGTGGGTTCACCGGCCGGCAGTCCCCAGTCCACGTCGCCCAGCGTCACGGCGCGGCCCCGGAAGGGCACCTCGGTGGGGGCGGGCACCCAGTCCACCCGGTAGAGCGAGTCGGCGCGCGGCCCGGTCGCGGTGAGCGGCCGGGAGACCAGCGACTCCAGCGCGGCGACCGGCAGCCCGGCGGCGTCCGCCAACTGCACCGAGACGGTGTCAGGAGCCGACGACCACAGGCGTATCCGCAGCGTGCCGGCACCGGCGGCGTACAGGTTGAACCCACGCCACTCGAAGGGCAGGCTCAGCTCGGCTGACGTGTTCTCCAGCAGGGTCTCGGTGTGCAGGGCGGCGTCGAACAGCGCCGGGTGCAGGCAGAACCCGTCCGTGGCCGTGTCCGCCGGAAGCGCCACCTCGGCGAAGATCACGTCCCCGCGCCGCCACGCGGCGCGTACGCCCTGGAAGGCGGGGCCGTACTGGTAGCCCTGGTCGGCGAGCCGCTCGTAGAAGCCGGTCAGGTCGACGGGGTCGGCATCAGCCGGTGGCCAGGCGGCGAGGGAGAAGTCCGCCGGGGCGACGGCGTCCGACACGACGCCGGTGGCGTGCCGCGTCCACGGCAGGTCGTCCTCGGCACGCGCGTACACGCCCATCTGACGGCGGCCGGCGTCGTCAGGGGCGTCGACGCGTACCTGGAGCTGTACGGCGCCGGTTGCGGGCAGTGGCAGCGGCGCCTGGAGCGTCAGGTCCTCCAGCACCCGGCAGCCCACCTCGTCACCGGCGCGGACCGCGAGGTCGACGAACCCGGTGCCGGGAAAGAGGACCTGGCCGCCGGCGGCGTGCTCGGCCAGCCACGGGTGCGACCTCAACGACAGCCGCCCGGTCAGCACCACACCGTCGGAGTCGGCGTGCGCGAGGGACGCGCCGAGCAGAGGATGCCCGCCCGGGGCCAGACCGGCCGAGGTGACGTCGCCGGCCGGGGAGACGGCATCCAGCCAGTACCGCGCGCGCTGGAACGCGTACGTGGGCAGTTCGACCGGGTTTCCGGTGAGTTTCCAGTCGACGACCGTACCGGCGACGTGCAGGGCGGCGGCCGACAGCAGGAAGCGCTTCGGCCCGCCGTCCGTACGCCGCAGCGATCCGGTGACGACACCGTCGACGCCCGCCGCCGTGAGGGTGTCCTCCACGCTGACGGTCAGCACCGGGTGCGGGCTGACCTCGACGAACGTGGTGTGACCGGTATCCAGCACGGCGAGGGTGGCCGACTCGAACAGCACGGGCAGACGCAGGTTGCGGTACCAGTAGTGGGCATCGAGGCCGGTGGTGTCGAGCTCCGCCCCGGTGACGGTCGAGTAGAACGGCACGTTCCCCGCCCGGGGAACGACCCCGGCCAGCTCGGCGGTCAGCGGCTCTTCGAGTATCTCCACATACGGGGAATGAGAGGCGTAGTCGACCGGAACCCGCCGGGTGCGCACCCCCTCGGCCTGGTACAGGGCGGCCAGCTCGTCCAATGCCTGCGGATCACCGGCGACGACCACCGTGGACGGGCCATTGACCGCCGCGACCGAGCAGCGGTCGGCCCAGCGCGACAACCGCTCACGCACCTGGCCCTCCGGCTCCGCGACCGTCAACAGCCCGCCCTGCCCGGCCAGTCGCGCCAGCATCCGGCTGCGCAGCGCCACCACTTTCGCGCCGTCCTCCAGGCTGAGTGCCCCGGCCACGCAGGCCGCCGCGATCTCTCCCTGGGAGTGTCCCACGACGGCGGCGGGCTCGACGCCGTACGACTGCCACAGCCGCGCCAGCGCCACCATCGTCGCCCACAGCACCGGCTGGACGACGTCGTCCCGCTCCAGCCCCGGCGCGTCCGGAGCACCACGCAGCACATCCACCAACGACCAGGACACGTACGGCGCCAACGCCGCCGCACACCGCTCGATCGCCTCGGCGAACACAGGCGAGGTGTCCAGCAGTTCCGCCCCCATACCGGCCCACTGCGACCCCTGCCCGGGGAAGACGAACACCACCCCGGACCGCGACCGCGACGGCGCCACCCCGGTGACCACCCCGTCGACCGGCTCCCCGGCGGCCAGCGCGGCCAGCCCCGCGACCAGCTCCGCACGGTCCTCGGCCACGACCACCGCGCGGTGCTCCCACAGTGAGCGCGTGGCGACCGAGGAGAACGCGACATCCCCGAGCGACGGCGCGTCCGGCCCGCCGAGCCGCTCGGCCAGCCGCCCGGCCTGCGCTCGCAGCGCCTGCCCGCTCCGGCCGGAGACCAGCACGGGCACGGGCCCGGCGGAGGGCACGGCGGGGGACGTCTCGCCGACGGGGAGCCCGTTTCCGACGCCGGGCGCACCTTCTTCGGCGAGCCCCTTCGTGACGCCGGGCGTCTCCACTCGGGCGGGCGTCCCTTCGATGCCGGGAGCCCCTTCCGCAGCCGCCCCTCCTTCGGCACCCGGCGCCTCCTCAAGGACCACGTGTGCGTTCGTCCCGCTCACCCCGAACGACGACACGCCCGCCCGGCGCGGGCCATTCGTGTCCCAGGGGGTGTTCTCGGTGACCAGACGCACGTCCCCCAGCGACCAGTCGATGTACGGCGACGGCTCGTCCACGTGCAGGGTGCGGGGGAGTACGCCGTTGCGCATGGCCATCGCCATTTTGATCACCCCGGCGACCCCGGCGGCGGCCTGGGTGTGGCCGATGTTCGACTTGACGGAGCCCAGGGCCAGCGGCGGGCGCTCGCCCCGGCCCCGGCCGTAGGTCGCGAGCAGCGCGTGGGCCTCGATGGGGTCGCCGAGCCTGGTGCCGGTGCCGTGGGCCTCGACGGCGTCGACGTCCGCGGCCCTCAGACCGGCGTGGACCAGCGCCTGACGGATGACCTGCTCCTGGGCCACCCCGTTGGGCGCGGTCAGGCCGCTGCTGGCACCGTCGGAGTTGATCGCCGACCCCTTGATCACCGCCAGCACCGGATGCCCGTTGCGGCGGGCGTCCGACAGCCGCTCCAGAAGCAGGACACCGGCCCCCTCGGAGAAGGCCGTACCGTCCGCCGACGCCGCGAACGCCTTGCACCGCCCGTCCGGGGCGATCGCTTGCTGCCTGCTGTAGGCGGTGTAGACCCCGGGCCCTGCCATCACCGCGACGCCGCCGGCCAGCGCCAGCGGCGTCTCCCCGGTGCGCAGCGCCTGGCAGGCCACGTGCAAGGCGACCAGCGAGCCCGAGCACGCGGTGTCCACGGTGAGGGTGGGCCCCTGAAGGCCGAGCACGTAGGAGACGCGACCGGACACCACGCTCGGCGCGTTGCCGGTGACCAGGTACCCTTCGACGTCGGCGGACGCCTCGTGCAGCCGGGGGCCGTAGTCCTGCGGCTCGACGCCGACATAGACGCCGGTCCTGCTGCCGCGCAGCGACCGGGGGTCGATACCGGCTCGCTCGACCGCCTCCCACGCCGTCTCCAGGATCAGCCGCTGCTGCGGATCGGTCGCGGCGGCCTCGCGCGGGTTGATGCCGAAGAAGTCCGCGTCGAACTCGGCCGCGTCGTAAAGGAAGTGTCCTTGCCGGGCGAGGCTGCTGCCGCCGCTGTCCGGGCCGGCGCCGAACAAGTGGTCCAGGTTCCAGCCTCGGTCGGCCGGGAAGGGGCCGAGGCTCTCACTGCCCGCCAGGACGAACCGCCACAATTCCTCCGGGCTGTCGATGCCGCCTGGATAGCGGCAGCCGGCGCCGATGATCGCGATCGGCTCGTCGGAGGCCGCGACGGCAGGCACCGCTTCCTCGCCGGCCGGGCCGCCGAACAGCTCGGCCAGCAGGAAGTCGGCGACGGCCGCCGGGGTCGGGTGGTCGAAGGCGACCGTGACCGGAAGCGCCCGGCCGGTGTCCGCCGCGAGCCGGTCGTGCAGGTCGACCGCTCCGAGCGAGTCCAGGCCGAGGTCGCGGAACCCGGTCTCGGGGTCGATGTCGGCGGGCGCGGCGGGCAGCAGGGTCAGCAGGATCTCACGGGTCCGTTCGACGACCAGGTCCACCAGCCTGCGGCGGCGTTCCGCAGTCGGCGCGGCGCGCAGTTCGGACAGCAACCGCGGTTCGTTGACGTTCTGGGGCTCGTTCATCGGGTGTGCTCCACAGTGGCGGGTCGGGGTGCTGTGCTCCGGGGCGGCAGCCCGGTGAGAAACGCTGCTACGACGTCGGTGAACCGCTGGGGTTCCTCGAGGTGCGGCATATGGCTGGACTCTTCGAAGACCTCCCACCGGACGTCCGGGACGAGGTCCTGGTAGGGCTGTGCGGAGGCCGGGGTCACCTCGTCGTGCCGACCGGTGATCAGCAGCGTCGGCACGACGATGGAGGGCAGGCGGTCGACGACGCTCCAGTCGCGCAGACTGCCGATCACATGGAACTCGCTCGGCCCGTTCATGGTGCGGTAGACCGTGGGGTCGTTGTGGATCTCCATGAAACTGGCCGTCAGGTTCTGTGGCCACGGCCGCAGTCGGCAGACATGCCGGTCGTAGAAGACCCGCATGGCCGCCAGGTACTCCGCGGAATCCGTGGTGCCGGCGTCCTCGTGCCGTACCAGGGTCTCGTCGACGCCGTCGGGCAACCGCCCGCGCAGCACCGCCAGCTCTCGCAGCCACAGCGGATACGAGGCCGGTGCGTTGGCGACGATCAGCCCGCGCAGCCCCGAGGGCCGCCGTGCGGCGTGTTCGGCCGCGAGCAGTCCGCCCCAGGACTGTCCCAGCAGCACGTACTCGCGGATTTCCAGCGCGGTCAGCAGGTTGGCCAGCTCGTCCAGGAACAGTCGTACGGTCCAGAAGTCCGCGTCCGCGTGAGGCAGATGGGTCGATCCGCCGTTGCCGAGCTGGTCGTAGTGCACCACCGGCCGCCCTCGCTCGGCGAATCCGGCAAGGCCGAGCAGGTAGTCGTGCGTGCTGCCCGGACCGCCGTGGACCACGACGAGTGCCGGGGTCGGCGCGTCCAGGTTGCCGGTGACGCGGTACCAGGTCCGGTACGGGCCGAAGGGCACGGTGCCTTTGCGGCTGGGGGACAACGACATGCTTCGCTCATCCTCTGTTGAGGCGGGTGTACCGCTTGCGCGGTCGGTCAGGACAGCGACGTCAGCCAGCGCCGTACGGCCCGCGCCGTCGCGGGGGCGTGGTCCTCGAGCATCGTGAAGTGGTCGCCCTCGACCTCGTCGAGGGTGTGTTCGGCGGGCCATGACCCGCGCCCTGGCCCGTCCGTGGGCGACAGGGGCGTGTTCGGGCGCAGGAACAGGACCGGCGCGCGGACGGCGACGGGCTCGGTCGCGGCCACCAGCTCGGAGTAACGGCCCAGCGCCGAGAGCCCGGCGCTGGTGAACGGCCCGAGCGCCGCCTCGCGGGCGAGGATGCTCTCGAGGATCCGTGGCCAGACGGCGTCCATGACCTCGCTGTCCGGCGGGACGGTGTCCAGCAGGATCAGACCGGCCGGCAGGAAGCCCTGTTCCTCCAGGCGGATGGCGGTGGCGTGGGCGAGGCTCCCGCCGGCGGAGTAGCCCAGCAGCACCACCGGCCTGTCCGCGGCCGCGGTCTGCCGTACGGCGTCCGCCCACAGGCTCACGACGGCGTCCGTCGTGGCCGGCAGCCGCTCGTCGCGGGTGAATCCCGGCATCGGCATCGTGTACAGGTCGCACACGCCGTCGAAGTGGGCCGCCAGCGGGGTGAACTGGGTGGAGCCGCCGAGTGCCACCGGGCTGTTGAAGCAGAACAGCTGCACGTTCGCCGGTCCTGAGGCCAACTGCACCGGTCGGGGTACCTGGTCGAGTTCGTCGATGGAGGCGAACGACTCGCGCAGCTTCGCGGCGGCCACGAGCAGGGCGAGCCCCTCGTCGACACGCCCCTTGCCGGACGCCTCGCGCAGCAGTCCACTGAGCGTGTCCTCGGCGTCGGCTCCTTGGTCCTGGCCCGCGGCCAGCCGCGAGCTGAGGTACGTTGCCAGCGCGGCCGAACTGGGTTGGTCGAACACCACGGTCGCCGGCAGCCGCAGACCGAGGGCGGTGCTCAGCCGGTTGCGCAGCTCCACCGAGGTGAGCGAGTCCAAACCGAGCTGGCTGAACGCCGAGTCGACCTCGACCCGCTCGGTCGTCGGGTAGCCAAGCACAGCCGCCACCTGCAGGCGCACCAGGTCCAGCACGGCCCGGTAGCGGTCGGCTTCGGACATCGCTGCCAGCCGCGTGGCCATGTCCCGCCCGACGGCCTCGCCGCCCACCGCGGCCCGCGCGGCACGTCGGCCCAGGCGGACAAGCCCGCGGAGCAGCGCTGGTACGACAGCTCCGGCGGTCGCGTCGGCGCGCAGGCTCCGCAGATCCAGTTTGACCGGGACGAGCAGTGTGTGATCGCTGCCCAGCGCCGCGTCGAACAGCTCCATGCCCTCGTTGGGCCCGAGGGGCAGCACACCGCCGCGACGGTTCAGGCGGCTGCGGGAGAGGTCGTCGAGGTCGGCGGCCATGCCGGTGGTCTGCCCCCAGGGACCCCAGGCGAGTGACCGCGCCGGAAACCCGGCCGCCCGGCGGGCCGCCATCAGGCCGTCCATACAGGCGTTCGCGGCGCCATAGCTGCCGGTCCCCGCGCCGAGGAAGACACCGGAGACTGAGGAGAAGGTGACGAACGCGTCTAGATCCGGGGTGAGTTCACGGGTCAGCTCGTCCAGATGCCGGACGGCCGTCACCTTCGGCGCGAACACCTCGGCCAGCCGTCCCGTGTCCAACTCGCCGACCGTACCGGCGTCGAACACTCCGGCCGCGTGGACGACCGCGGTCAGCCGGGGACCGGTCAGTCCGGTGAGCAGCGCCGCGACCGCGTCCCGGTCGGTCACGTCGCAGGCGGGCACCGACACCGACTCGGCGCCCAGTGCCTCCAGTTCCGCCACCAGCTTCCCCACTCCGTCCGCTTCCGGGCCACGGCGGCTGGCCAGCACGAGATGGCGTATGCCGTGCCGCTCGACCAGGTGCCGGGCCAGCAGGCCGGCCAGGGATCCGGTGCCTCCGGTGATCAGCACCGTCCCGTCCGGGTCCAGCACCGGTTCCGCGACGTCACCGAGGACCGACCGGGCCAGCCGCGGCACGTACAGGGCCGAGCCGCGCACGGCGACTTGTGGTTCGCCCATCGCCACGACGGAAGCCAGGTCCGCCCCGTACGAGTCGGTGTCGGGATCGGTGTCGACCAGGACGATGCCGTCGGGGTTCTCCGCCTGCGCGGCGCGGACCAGGCCCCAGACGGCCGCCCCACAGGGATCGGTGACCGCCTCGTCCCCGCCCGCGGGCACCGCCCCTCGGGTGACGACGACCAGCCGGCTCTCCTCGGCGGCCTCGCCCTTCAGCCACGCCCGTACGGCCTCCAGCACCCGGCCCGTCCTGGCCACCGGCGTGTCGTCGTCCCCACCGGTGCGCGCGTCCACCAGCGTCATCGCCGGCACCGCACCCGCACCGGGAACGGAACGCAGTTCGCTCCACTCCACGTGGAACAGTGCGTCGGTGCCGGGGGGACCAGCCGCCGTGTCCAGTTGTTCCGCGCTGACCGGGCGGAACGTCAGTGATCGTGTCGTCAGTACCGGCTCGCCGGTCTCGTCGGTGGCCTGGAGCGAGACCGTGTCCGGATCGGCCGGCGTCATGCGTACGCGGAGCGTGGAAGCCCCTGTCGCGTGCAGCGCCAGCCGGTTCCAGATGAACGGTTGTACCGGACGTGGCGCGTCGCCCGGAGGGGGCGTCTCGGGCCGGGCGACGAGTTGGTGCGTGCGCAGGGCGGCGTCGAGCAGGGAGGGGTGGATACCGAACCGGGTGGCTCGGTCCAGTTCGCCGTCCGGCAGGGTGACCTCGGCGAACAGTTCGGTGCCGCGTCGCCAGATCCTCCGCGCGCACTGGAACGCCGGGCCGTAGGTGTGTCCCCGGCGGGTCGATTCCTCGTCGGAATCGTCGATCTGTGTGGAGCCGGGCGGGGGCCAGGCGGTGAAGTCGAAGGCGGGGGTGTCCTCTGCGGTCGTCGTCAGGGTGCCGGTGGCGTGCCGGGTCCAGGTGCCGGCGTCGGTCCCGGTGGTGATGTTCTCCCGGGCCGAGTGAATGGAGACGGCTCGTGCTCCGGTCCCGTCCGGGGCGCCGACGGTGACCTGGACGCGCACGGCGCCCTGCTCGGGAACGGCCAGGGGCGCTTCGACGACGAGTTCGTCCAGCGCTGTGCAGCCGACCTCGTCACCGGCGCGCAGGGCCAGTTCGACGAGGCCGGTGCCGGGCATCAGCACCACTCCTTCGATGACGTGGTCGGCGAGCCAGGGGTGGGTGTGCAGGGACAGCCGGGACGTGCACAGGACACCGCCGGTTTCTGGTACCTCCACCACCGAGGCCAGCAGAGGGTGGTCCGCCGTACTCTGGCCCAGGGCGGGGGCGTCCATGCGCGGTTGAGGCGCGGGGAGCCAGTAGTGCTGGTGATCGAAGGCGTACGTGGGCAGGTCCACGTGTGGGCCGGTGGCGCCCTCGGGGAGGACGGCCGTCCAGTCCACGTCGGCGCCGCGTGCGAAGAGGTGGGCCATGGCTGTCAGCAGGGTCCGTGCCTCGCCACGGTCGTCGCGCAGGGCCGGGACGACCGTCGCCTTCTCATCGGCGGACTCCGCGATCATGCCGGTCAAGGAGCCACCCGGGCCCAGCTCCACGAACACGGATCCGCCTGAAGCCGCGATGCCTTCGGCGAAGCGCACCGGGCGGCGGACGTGGTCCACCCAGTAGGCGGGGTCGCTCAGCTGGCCCGGATCGGCGAGTCGGCCGGTCACATTGGACACGATGGGCAGGGACGGCTCGTTCCAGGTCAGCCCGGACAGCACCACGGTGAAGTCGTCCAGCATCGGCTCCATCAACGTCGAGTGGAAGGCATGCGAGACCGGCAGCCTTTTGACCCGGCGGCCCAGCTCCCGCAGTTCTTCCGCCGCGGAGAGCACGGCCGTCTCGGGACCGGAGAGCACGACCGAGCCAGGGGCGTTCACCGCAGCCAGGTCAAGACCCCCGCCCACATGTCCAGCTATCTCCGCCTCCGTCGCGGCGACCGCGACCATGGCCCCGCCCGACGGCAGAGCCTGCATCAGCCGGCCTCGCGCAGCCACCAGCGCCGCCGCGTCCTCCAGGGAGAGCACACCGGCGACATGAGCGGCGACGACCTCACCGATCGAATGCCCCGCCACCACATCCGGCCGCGCACCCCACGACCGGACAAGCCGGAACAACGCCGACTCCACTGCGAACAGACCAGCCTGCGTGAACACCGTCTGATCCAGCAGCCCCTCACCCGCGCCGAAGATCACGTCCCTGACCGAGTGCTCCACGGCGCCCACCAGCCGCGTGTCCAGCGCGGCGCACGCCTCGTCCAACGCCCGCGCGAAGACCGGATAACGCTCGTACAACTCCCTTCCCATGCCCAGGCGTTGCGCTCCCTGCCCTGGAAAGACGAACACCGTCTTCCCAACGGCATCCGACCCCGCGATCACCGAGGGGGCCGTATCCTTCTCGGCCAGTGCCCGCAGCCCGGCGACAGCCTCCTCACGCGACCCGGCGACCACGACCGCCCGCTCGGGCAGCATCGCCCGCCGGGAGACCAGCGCCCCGGCGACGGTCACAAGCGCGGTATCGCTGTCATCGAGAAACTCGGCGAGCCGACGGGCCTGTCCGGCCACCGCCCCCGCGCTCCGCGCTGTCACCACAACCGGTAGCACACCGTCGTCCGGAACCACCGGATCCGCGGCAGGCTCCTTTGACGCCTGTTCCAGGATCACGTGCGCGTTGGTGCCGCTGATGCCGAAGGCGGAGACGGCGGCGCGCCGGGGGCGGTTCGTCTCGGGCCACTTTCGTGCCTCGGTGAGGAGTTCGACGGCGCCCGCCGACCAGTCGACCCGCGGGGTCGGCTGGTCCACGTGCAGCGTCTTCGGCAGTGTCCCGTGCTGCATCGCCAGCACCATCTTGATCACCCCGGCGACACCGGCGGCGGCCTGGGTGTGACCGATGTTCGACTTCAACGAGCCCAGCCACAAAGGCGCTTCACGATCCTGGCCGTACGTGGCGAGCAGAGCCTGCGCCTCGATCGGGTCCCCGAGGGCGGTCCCCGTGCCGTGGGCCTCGACGGCGTCCACGTCGGCCGATGCGAGACCCGCGTCGGCGAGGGCCTTGCGGACGACGCGCTGCTGGGCAGGGCCGTTGGGGGCGGTGAGACCGTTGGACGCGCCGTCCTGGTTCACTGCGGACCCCCGGACCACGGCCAGCACACGGTGACCGTTGCGGCGGGCGTCGGACAGGCGCTCCAGCAGGAGCATGCCGACGCCCTCCGACCAGATCGTGCCGTCCGCCGCGGCAGCGAACGACTTGCAGCGTCCGTCCGCCGCGAACACGCGCTGCCGGGAGAACTCGATGAACGACCCCGGGGTGCCCATCACGGTGACACCGCCCGCGAGGGCCATCGAGCACTCGCCCGAGCGAAGCGCCCGGGTCGCCGTGTGGAGGGCGACCAGGGAGGACGAGCAGGCCGTGTCGATCGTCATCGTCGGGCCTTCGAGGCCGAAGAGATAGGCGACCCGGCCCGCCAGCACGCTGCCGGCCGTACCGAGGGCGAGGAAGCCCTCGACCTCCTGAGGGAGCTGGTGCAGACCGCTCCCGTAGTCGTGGTACATCAGGCCGGCGTAGACACCGACCTCCTCGCCCCGCACGGTGCCGGGATCGATGCCCGCGTGCTCGAACGTCTCCCAGACCGTCTCCAGCATCAGCCGCTGCTGCGGGTCCATGGCGACGGCCTCACGCGGCGAGATCCCGAAGAAGGCGGGGTCGAAGCCGGCCGCGTCGTGGAGGAGTCCCCCCTCACGGACGTACGAGGTACCGGTCTGCTCCGGGTCGGGGTCGTACAGGGCGTCCAGGTCCCAGCCGCGGTCGGCTGGGAACGGTCCGATGCCGTCCCCGCCAGCCGTTACCAGGTCCCAGAGGTCCTTTGGCGACCGCACCCCGCCGGGCAGTCGGCACGCCATGCCGATGATGGCGATCGGCTCGTCGGCGGCGGCGTTCGCGACCCGCGACGCGGGGGCGGCGGCCCGTGGCTCGGGCCGGTCGGCAGCCAGCTCCCCCCACAGGTACGCGGTGAGCGAGGCCGGGGTCGGATAGTCGAAGAGCAGGGTCGCGGGCAGACGCATGCCGGTGAGGGCGGTCAGCCGGTTGCGGAGGTCGACGGCGGTCAGCGAGTCGAACCCGACCTCGTTGAAGGCGCGTTCCGTGTCGACGTGGTCGGCGGACGCATGGCCCAGGACGGCGGCGGCCTCGCCCCGGACAAGGGTGAGAAGCGTACGCCGCGCCTCCTCGTCGCCCAGTGCGACGAGCCGGTCCGCCAGCCGCCCGCTGTCCCCGCTGTCCGTTGTGCTCACGGCGCGGCGCGATGCTCGGACCAGCCCACGCAGCACGGGCGCGAGCCGGTCGCGCGAGGCCTGGGTACGCAGGGCCGCGAAGTCCAGTTGGGTGGGAATCACCACGGGGTGCGGGGTATCCAGCGTGCCGTCGAAGAGACGCAGACCGTCCTCGTCGGACAGGACGGCCATGCCGCCGCGCCGGATGCGCCGCAGATCTGCGTGGCCCAACAGCTCCGCGGACTGCTCCCACAGGCCCCACGCAAGAGCCGTCGCGGGCAGACCCAGCGCGCGGCGGTGCTGCGCCAGGGCGTCGAGATAGGCGTTCGCGGCGGCGTAGCCGCATTGGCCGGGAGCCCCGAGGACAGTCGCCGTGGCCGAGGAGAAGAGCACGAACGCGTCCAGGTCACGGTCCTGGGTCAGCTCGTGCAGATGCCAGGCCGCGTCGGCCTTGGGAGCGAGGACGTTCGCCAGTTGCGCCGATGTGTAGGTGCGGACGACGCCGTCGTCGAAGACCGCCGCGGCGTGGATGACCGCCGTTACCGGGGCGTGGTCGGGGCTGTCGAGGAGTGCGGCGAGCGCGGCGCGGTCGGTGATGTCGCAGGCTTCAATACGCACGTCGGCGCCCAGATCGGTGAGTTCGGTGCGCAGGTCGTCCGCCCCCGGTGCGTCGGGGCCGGAGCGGCTGACCAGCAGGAGGCTGCGGACGCCGTGTTCGGCGACCAGGTGCCGGGCGAGGAGACGGCCGAGGGAACCGGTTCCGCCTGTGATGAGGACGGTGCCCCGAGCGGCGAAGCCGATGCCGGGGTGGGGGTCGTGAGCCGTGTTCGCGGATGCGGTGCGGGTCTTGTCGGTCCGGTCGGCCTTGTCGAGCCGAGGAACGAACAACTTCTCGCGGCGCAGGGCCAGCTGGGGTTCGTCGAGGGTGAGGACGGCGGTGGGGATCTCTACGGCTCGGGAGTCTGCGCCGGAGTCGCTGTCGCTGTGTGTGTCGGTGTCGACGATGGTGATCCGGCCGGGGTGCTCCGACTGGGCCGAGTGGACGAGACCCCAGACGGCCGCGGCGGCGAGGTCGGTGACGGGATCGTCGGCTCCCGTGGTGACCGCTCCCCGCGTGACCACGAGAAGGCGGGTGGCGTCGAAAGAGGGCTTGGCCAGCCAGGCCTGAAGGATTCCGAGCGTGCGGGTCGTCAGGGTGTGGACGGCCTCGGGGCCGGTCTCTCCGCGGATGTCGAACCGGATGACCGGCGGCGCGTCGAGCCCGCTGAGGTCCTCCGCGTCGGAGACGGTGACGGCGTCCAGCGCACCCGCTGCGCCCGGCGTGACGGTCTCCCTCCAGACCAGTCGGTAGAGCGAGTCCGCCGCGCGGGGCGCCTCGATCTGCTCGGGTGTCACGGGCCGTGCGACCAGCGACCGGACCGTGGCAACCGGTGCGCCGGTGCCGTCGGCGAGCTGGGCCGCCGTCGTGCCCTCGCCGACGGGGAAGATACGGACACGTACGTGCGCTGCTCCGGCCGCGTGCAGGGTGACGCCGTTCCACGCGAACGGCAGGAGCAGCGGCAGGTCGGCCTCGTCCCGCCGTGCGGCGAACATCGCTGCGTGGAACGACGTGTCGAGCAGGGCGGGGTGGATGCCGTAGTCCGCTGCACCGTCGTCGGGCACCGTGAGTTCGGCGAACACCTCGTCGCCGCGGGTCCATGCCCTCGTGAGCCCCTGGAAAGCCGGGCCGTAGAAGTACCCGGCATCGGCGAGCGTCTCGTACGCGCCGGCGAGCGGGACGGGCTCGGCGTGCTCGGGCGGCCATGCCGTCAGGTCGAAGCCGGCGGGCCGTGCGGTGGCGTCGAGCGTGCCGCTCGCGTGGCGGGTCCAGGGCGTGTCGGGGGTCGCGCCCTGGACCCGGGAGTGGATCCTGAAGGCGCGCCTGCCGTCCTCGCCGGGCGGCTGTACGGTCAGCTGGAGTTGGACGGCGGCACCGTCCGGGATGACGAGCGGCGTCTCGACGACGAGTTCCTCGACGTTCGCGCAGCCGGTCTCCCGCGCGGCGTGCAGCGCGAGTTCGACGAAACCTGTGCCCGGCATGAGGACCGTACCCGCGATCGCGTGGTCGGCCAGCCAGGGATGGGTACGCGACGACAGCTGCGCGGTGAGGAGATGGCCGCCGCTGTCGGGCAGTTCGGTCATGGCGCCCAGCAGCGGGTGGCCCGCACTGGTGAGCCCCAGCCTGGTGGCGTGGACGGGCCTGTCACCGGCCGGCAGGAGCCAGTAGTCCTGGTGCTGGAAGGGGTAGGTGGGCAGTTCGTGCCGCTCGCCGCCGGTGAGCAGGGTCGGCCAGTCGACCGGGGTGCCGCGGGTGTGGACAGCGGCCAGGGCGGTGAGGAGGGCGCGGGGTTCGGGTGTGTCGGGCCGGAGGGTGGGGGTGCAGGCCGTGCTGTCGAGGGTGTCGTTGACGGCCGAGGTCAGGTGCGGGGTGGGGCCGAGTTCCAGGAAGGTGGCCACGCCCTGGTCGGCGAGTGTGCGCACGGCTCGCTGGAAGTGGACGGTGTCGCGGATCTGGCGGGCCCAGTAGGCGGGTGTGAGGGGGTCGCCGTCGGCGGCAGGGACCAGCGGTATGCGCGGGGGATGGTACGTGACGGTCTCGGCGACCGTGGTGAACTCGTCCAGCACCGGCTCCATCAGCGGTGAGTGGAAGGCGTGCGAGACCTTCAACTTCCGGACACGGTGGCCCTGTTCGGTGAGCGTCTCCCGGATCGCCGCGATGTCGTCGGCGGCGCCGGAGAGGACCGTGCTGGCCGGGCTGTTGGACGCGGCGACGGCCGTACGGCCGGTCAGCAGGGCGGTGACGGTCTCAGCCGGGGCGGTGGTGGTGACCATGACACCGCCCGCCGGGAGCGCCTGCATCAGCCGGGCGCGGGCGGCCACCAGCTTTGCCGCGTCGTCCAGGTCGAGGACACCGGCGATGTGCGCGGCGGTCAGCTCGCCGATGGAGTGCCCGGCAACCTGGTCGGGGGTGACGCCCCAGGACTCGATGAGCCGGTACAGGGCGGTCTCCACCGCGAAGAGCCCGGTCTGGGTGTAGAGGGTGCGGTCCAGCCAGCCCTCCGGGTTGCTGAACACCACCTCGGCCACCGGGTGCGGGGCGTGTCCGGCCAGGTGCCGGTCCAGGGCCGCGCACACCTCGTCGAAGGCCCGCGCGAACGCCGGGAAGGTGTCGTAGAGCTCCCGGCCCATGCCGGCCCGCTGGCTGCCCTGACCGGTGAACAGCACCGCCAGGTGGCCCGGCACCGGGCCGCCGACGACCAACCCGGAGTGGGTACCGCCCCCGGCCAGGGCGGACAGCGCGGCCCGCGCCTCCTGCCGGTCGCCCGCGATGACCACCGCCCGGTCCGCCAGCGCGGCACGGGTCGTGGCGAGCGAGTGGCCGACATCGAGGAGCGACGCGGACTCGACGTACGGCAGCAGCTGCCGCGCCTGGGCGGACAGAGCCGCCTTCCCGCGCGCGGACACCAGCAGCGGCGTCACCGGAAGCGCGGTCGGCTCCTGCTCGCGGGCCGGCGGCTCCGGGGCCTGTTCGAGGATCACGTGCGCGTTGGTGCCGCTGATGCCGAAGGCGGAGACGGCGGCGCGCCGGGGGCGGTTCGTCTCGGGCCACTTTCGTGCCTCGGTGAGGAGTTCGACGGCGCCCGCCGACCAGTCGACCCGCGGGGTCGGCTGGTCCACGTGCAGCGTCTTCGGCAGTGTCCCGTGCTGCATCGCCAGCACCATCTTGATCACCCCGGCGACACCGGCGGCGGCCTGGGTGTGACCGATGTTCGACTTCAACGAGCCCAGCCACAAAGGCGCTTCACGATCCTGGCCGTACGTGGCGAGCAGAGCCTGCGCCTCGATCGGGTCCCCGAGCACCGTGCCCGTGCCGTGCCCCTCCACCACGTCCACGTCCGCCGCGGTCAGCCCCGCGTTGGCGAGGGCCTTGCGGATCACCCTCTGCTGGGAGGGGCCGTTGGGGGCGGTGAGCCCGTTGGAGGCACCGTCCTGATTGACCGCCGTGCCACGTACGACGGCCAGCACCGGGTGGCCCTTGCGCTGGGCCTGCGACAGCCGCTCGAGTACGACGACGCCCGCGCCCTCGGCCCAGCCGGTGCCGTCGGCGGTGGACGAGTAGGCCTTGCACCGGCCGTCGGCGGCGAGGCCCCGCTGCCGGGAGAAGTCGACGAACAGGTCCGGCGTGCCCATGACGGTGGCGCCGCCCGCCAGGGCCATTGTGCACTCGCCCCGCCGCAGCGCCTGCACGGCGAGGTGGATGGCGACGAGGGAGGAGGAGCACGCGGTGTCGAGCGTGACGGCCGGACCCTCCAGGCCGAAGACATAGGAGACGCGCCCGGAGGCCACGCTGGACGCGGAGCCGGTGCTGGTGAAGCCCTCCAGCTCGGGCGGGACACTTCCGGCGGCGAAGTAGTCGACACCCATGATGCCGTTGAAGACCCCGACGTCGGTGCCCTTGATGGTCGCCGGGTCCACACCGGCCCGTTCGAGTGCCTCCCAGGAGGTCTCCAGCAGGAGGCGCTGCTGCGGGTCCATCGCCAGTGCCTCGCGCGGCGAGATCCCGAAGAACTCCGCGTCGAACCGGCCGGCGTCCTGGAGGAAGCCGCCCTGGTCGGCGTACGACGTGCCGGCCTTGTCCGGGTCGGAGTCGAACAGACCCTCCAGATCCCAGCCGCGGTCGTCCGGGAAGCCCGACAGCCCCTCGCGGCCCCCGGCGACCATGTCCCAGAGGGCCTCGGGGGTGTTGACGCGGCCGGGTAGCCGGCAGGCCATGCCCACGATCGCGATCGGCTCGCGCGACGCGTTCAGGAGCTGCTGGTTCCGCTTCTTCAGAGTGCCGACCTCGTCCAGCGACTTGCGCAGTGCCGCGACCAGCTGCTCGTAGGTAGCACTCATTTCCCTGTTCCAATCGAGTCGTGTGCCATGTCAGCCTTCGAGGGTTTCGCTGTCGCCGAGCGCGAGGTGTACGAGGTCGTCGACGTCCAGGTCGGCCAGCGCGCCCCGCGCGGCCTCCGGTTCGCCGGGCACGGGTGCGGCGGATTCGAGGGCCGTCAGTTCGACCAGCGCGTCCAGCAGCCCTGCCTCCCGGAACCGTTCCAGCGGGAGGGCGAGCAGGGCGTGGCGGAGCTGTTCCTCGTCCGCCTCGACCGTCGGCCGGTGCCCGGCGTCGTCCGGGACGAGTTCCGCCTGCAGATGGCGGGCCAGGGCGAGCGGGGTGGGGTGGTCGAAGACCACGGTGGCGGAGAGTCCGACGCCGGTCGCGCTCCGTAGCCGGTTGCGCAGCTCCACTGCGGTGAGGGAGTCGAACCCGGCGTCCCTGAACGCTGTTTCGGCACCCACCCCGTCCGCTCCGGCGTGGCCGAGCACACCGGCCGCATGGCGCCGGACGACGTCCAGCAGCATGGCCTCCTGCCGGTCGCGGCCCAGTCCGGCGAGCCGTCGCAGCAGACCGTCCCCGCCGTCGCTCGCGGCGGCCCGCGCCGACTGCCGTCCGGCTCGCACCAGTCGGCGGAGCAGGGGTGGTACGCCGGTGGCGGCCTGGGCCCGAAGGGCTCCGAGGCTCAGCCGGGCCGGCACGAGCAGTGTGTCGTCGCTGGCCAGGGCCGCGTCGAAAAGGGCCATGCCTTCCTGCGGGGCGAGTGGCAGGACGCCGCCGTGCCGGTCGCCGCGGATGCGTGCCGCCGCTTTCGCACTTGTGGTCATGCCGGTGGCCTGTTCCCAGGGCCCCCAGGCCAGCGAACGCGCCGGCAGGCCCGCCGCCCGGCGCCGGATCATCGCGGCGTCCAACCAGGCGTTCGCCGCCGCGTAGTTGCCCTGCCCGGCCGAGCCGAACACCCCGGCGGCGGACGAGAACACCGCGAACTCGGCCAGCTGCGGGGCGCGTTCCCGGCTCAGCTCGTCCAGATGCCCTACGGCCATGACCTTCGGCGCGAAGACCCGGGCCAGGCGGTCCCGGTCAAGAGCGCCGATCACGCCGTCGTCCAGAACGCCCGCCGTGTGCAGGACTGCGGTCAGCGGGTGTTTTCCGGGCACGGAGTCCAGCAGCGCCGCCACCGCCTCGCGGTCGGCGACGTCACAGGCGGTCACGTGTACGGTCGTCGCGCCGAGCGCGGTCAGCTCGCTCACCAGCTCCCGCGCGCCCGCCGCGTCCGGGCCGCGCCGACTCACCAGGAGCAGGTGCCGTACGCCGCGACGCTCGACCAGATGCCGGGCCAGCAGGGCGCCCAGCGAACCCGTACCGCCGGTGACGAGGACGGTACCGTCCGGGTCCCAGGCGGCACGTTCCGGAACGGCACCCGAGGGGGCGGCCCGGACCAGGCGCGGGGCGTGAAGGTTTGTACCGCGCAGCGCGAGCTGCGGTTCATCGGCCGCCAGGACGGGACCCATCAGGTCCGCTGCGTTCCTGTCCGGGTCCTGGTGGGCGTCGGTCTCGGTGCCGCTGTCTGCGTCGCCGGCACTGCCGACGTCGACGAGGATGATCCGGTCGGGGTTCTCCTCCTGCGCGGCGCGCACGAGGCCCCATACTGCCGCTCCCGCCGGGTCGGTCACCGCCTCCGCGTCGCTGACGGACACCGCGCCCCGGGTGACGACGACCAGCCGCGAGCCCGCCAACCGCTCGTCGGCCAGCCACGTCTGGAGGAGATCCAGCACCCGGAAGGTGCGGTCCAGGGCGTCGTCGTGGCCGTCGGCGGCTACGACCAGGACTTCGGGGACGGTCTCCCCGGTAGCCGGTCCCGCCTTGAGATCGGCGGCGGTGACGACGCGCACCCACGACGGTGCCGGTGTGCCCGTCCGCTGGGGTAGGGCCAGTTCGGTCCACTCCACCCGGAACAGCGCGTCGGCGCCGGGAGCGTCCGCCGCCGCGGCGAGTTGCTCCGGGCTCACCGCCCGGAACGCCAGCGACCCCGTGGCCAGCACCGGCCGGCCGGTCGCGTCGGCGGCCTGCACCGACACCACCGCCGGCCCGGACGGCGTCACGCGCACGCGCAGTGCCGCGGCGCCCGCCGCGTGCAGCGTCAGCCGACGCCACGCGAACGGCAGTTCCGTACGCGATCCGTCGGCCGGGGCGACGAATTCGCAGGCGTGCAGGGCGGCGTCGAGCAGAGCCGGGTGGACGCCGAACCTAGCGGCCTCCTCCTGCTGCCCGTCCGCCAGGGCGACCTCGGCGTACACCTCGTCGCCCCGTCGCCACACCGCCCGCAGCCCCTGGAACGCCGGGCCGTACGTGTGCCCCCGCTCGACGAGACTCGAGTAGAAGGCGTCGACGTCCAGCTCGACCCGCTGGGCTCCGGGCGGGGGCCAGGTGGTGAAGTCGAAGGTGGATGTCGGGACAAGCGCGTCGGTCGTGGGGCTGCTCAGCGTGCCGGTGGCGTGTCGGGTCCAGGTGTCGGTGTCTTCTCGGGCCGAGTCGATCGCGACGGTGCGCAGGCCGTTGTCGTCCGGTCCGTCGACGGTGACCTGGACGCGGACGGCGATCTGTTCGGGAATGACCAGGGGTGCTTCGACGACGAGTTCGTCCAGTTCTCCGCAGCCGGCCTCGTCACCGGCTCGCAGGGCCAGTTCGACCAAACCGGTGCCGGGCAGCAGGACCACTCCTTCCACGGCGTGGTCCGCGAGCCAGGGGTGGGTGCTCAGGGACAGCCGGGAGGTGAGGACCAGTCCGTCGGTCCGGGGCAGCTGGATCACGGCACCCAGCAGGGGGTGGTCGGCCGGCCTCTGGCCGAGGGCGACCGCGTCTGTGCCGGGCGCCGTCCGCAGCCAGTAGCGCCGGTGGTCGAAGGCGTACGTCGGCAGGTCCACATGGAGGCCGGCGGTGCCCTGAGGGAGGACAGCCGTCCAGTCCACCTCGGCGCCGCGCACGAAGAGATGGGCCACCGCGGTGAGCAGCGTCTGCTCTTCGCCGTGGTTGTCGCGCAGCGCCGGGACGCTGACGGCGTCTTCGGCGGCCGTCTCCGCGATGGCGCCGACCAGCGCGCCTCCGGGGCCGAGTTCCACGAACACCGCGCCGCCCGAGGCGGCGATGCCTTCGGCGAAGCGCACTGGACGGCGGATGTGGTCCGCCCAGTAGGCGGGAGTGGTGAGTTGGCCCGGTCCGGCGAGTCCGCCTGTCACGTTGGATATGACGGGGAGGGCGGGTTCGTGCCAGGTGAGTCTGGTGAGGGAGGTGGTGAAGTCGGCCAGCACCGGTTCCATCAGTGCTGAGTGGAAGGCGTGGGAGACCTTGAGCTGTTTGACCCGGCGGCCTTGTTCGCGCAGTCTCCGCGCGGCTGCGAGGACGGCGGTCTCGTCGCCGGAGAGGACGACGGAGCTGGGGGAGTTCACCGCCGCCAGGTCCACGCCGCCGCCCAGGTACTGGGATGTTTCGGCTTCGCCGGCGGCGACCGCGACCATGGCTCCGCCGGGTGGCAGGGCTTGCATCAGCCGACCGCGGGCGGCGACGAGTTCGGTGGCGTCTTCCAGGGACAGCACCCCGCTGACGTGAGCGGCGACGACCTCGCCGATCGAGTGCCCGAGCACGGTGTCCGGTCGTACGCCCCAGGACTCCACGAGCCGGAACAGCGCGGTCTCCACGGCGAACAGGGCAGCCTGCGTGTACATGGTCCGGTCCAGCAGCGGCCCGTGGTCGCCGAAGATGACGTCCTTGACCGGGGTGCCGCTCAGTCGCGCGTCCAACGCGGCGCACGCCTCGTCCAGCGCCTGTGCGAACACCGGATAGCGGTCGTACAACTCCCGTCCCATGTACTCCCGTTGGGACCCCTGGCCGGGAAAGACGAAGACCGTCTTCCCGCCAGTGTTCGAACCCGTGATCACCGACGGAGTCGGCTCTCCCGCGGCGAGCGCCCGCAGACCGGCCACAGCCTCGTCCCGCGTTCCGGCGACGATCACCGCCCGTTCGGGCAGCAGCGTCCGTTGGGAGACCAGTGCCGCGGCGACGGCCGCCAGCGGCGCGGTGTCGCCCTCCAGGAACCCGGCCAGCCGCTCGCCCTGCCTGGCCAGCGCCCCCGCCGTACGCGCGGAGACCACCAGCGGCACCACACCGTCACGTGGGACAACGGGCTCCACGACCGGCTCGCGCGGCGCCTCCTCCAGGGTCACGTGCGCGTTCGTCCCGCTGATCCCGAACGAGGACACAGCGGCCCGGCGGGGCCGTCCCGTGTCCGGCCACGGCGTCTGCTCGGCCGCCACGACCACGGACCCCGCCGTCCAGTCCACCCGGGACGACGGGGTGTCGACGTGCAGGGTGCGCGGGACCACGCCGTGCCGGAGCGCCTGGACCGTCTTGATCACCCCGGCGACACCGGAGGCGGCCTGCGTGTGGCCGATGTTCGACTTGACCGAGCCCAGCAGCAGGGGCGCCGTCCGGCCCTGCCCGTACGTCGCGAGCAGCGCCTGCGCCTCGATGGGGTCGCCCAGCCGCGTACCGGTGCCGTGGCCTTCGACGACGTCCACGTCCGACGGCGTGAGCCGAGCGTCCGCCAGAGCCTCGCGGATCACCCGCTGCTGTGCCGGACCGCTCGGCGCGGACAGGCCGTTGGACGCGCCGTCGGAGTTGACCGCGGAGCCGGTGAGGGTGGCCAGCACGGGGTGGCCGTTGCGGCGGGCGTCCGACAGCCGCTCCAGCAGCAGGAGGCCCACGCCCTCCGCGAACCCGGTACCGTCGGCGCCGTCCGCGTATGCCCGGCACCGCCCGTCGGCGGACAGGCCGCGCTGGCGCGAGAAGTCCACCAGGACCCCCGGGTCGACCAGCACGGTGACCCCGCCCGCCAGCGCCAGCCCGCACTCTCCGTCACGTAGCGCCCGCATCGCCAGGTGCGTCGCGACCAGAGACGACGAGCAGGCCGTGTCCACGGTGAGCGCCGGACCCTCCAGACCGTAGGCGTACGCGACCCGGCCCGACGTCACCGCCGCGGACGTCCCTGTCGTCTGATACCCGTCGCCCTCGGCGGCGCCGGTGCCGTAGGCGGTCGCGGCGGCGCCGATGAACACGCCGGTGCGGCTGCCGCGCAGGGTGGCGGGGACGATCCCGGCGCGTTCGAACAGCTCCCACGACGCCGTCAGGACCAGCCGCTGCTGGGGGTCCGTCGCGAGCGCCTCGCGCGGGCTCATCCCGAAGAACTCGGGGTCGAAGTCGGCGACGTCCGCGAGGAACCCGCCGTAGCGGGTGGAGACCTTGCCGGGGGCGTCGGGGTCGGGGTCGTGGAGGCTGGGGTCCCAGCCCCGGTCGGCCGGCAGGGTCGAGCGGGTCTCGGCGCCGTCAAGGACGAGCCGCCACAGCTGCTCGGGGGTGTCGACGCGGCCCGGGAAGCGGCAGGACATGGCCACGACGGCGATCGGTTCGTGGGCGCGGTCCGTCAGCTCGCGGACCCGGTGGTTGGCCTGGCGCAGATCGGCGGTGGCCCGCTTGAGGTAGGCGCGCAGCTTGTCTTCGTTGGTCACCATCAGCTCACATCTGGTCGCGTTGGCTCGGGGTTCAGGCGATGCCCAGTTCGTTGTCGAGGGCGGCGAAGATCTCCTCGTCGGTGGCCTCGACCAGGTCGTGCGCATCGCCCGGTTCCCGGGGCACGTCGTCCCAGCGCCGCAGCAGGGCCTGCAGCCGGGCGGCGATCCTGGTCCGGTCGCCGCCGCTCTCGGTCAGTTCGGCGAGCGCGGCGTCGAGCCGGTCGATCCCCGCGAGCGCGGAGCCGGTCGGGTCGGCGGCGGGCGGCCGGAGTTCCGTGAGGAGGTGGCGGGCCAGCGCGGTGGTGTTCGCGTGGTCGAAGGCCAGCGTCGCCGGGAGCCGCAGCCCGGTGGCCGCCGCGAGGCGGTTGCGCAGTTCCACGGCGGTCAGGGAGTCGAGGCCCAGCTCGCGGAAGGCGCGGTCGTCGTCGACGGCGTCGGGGGTGGTGTGGCCGAGGATCGCCGCGGCGTGCGTGCGGACCAACTCGGCGAGCAGGTTCCGCTGTTCGGCCGGTGAGCGGTCCGCGAGCCGCTCGCGCAGACCGGTCTCGCCGCCCGAGGCGGACCGTGCGGCGGCGGCCTGCCGGAGCGGGGTGCGGACGAGACCGCGCAGGAGCGCCGGGAGGTGTTCGCCCTGGGCCCTGAGAGCGGGGAGGTCGAACGGCACGGCCACGTGCAGGGGGCCGGTGGTGGTCAGGGCCGCGTCGAAGAGGGCCATGCCCTGGACGTCGGTCAGCGCGGGCAGTCCCGAGCGGGCCGTGCGGGCCACGTCCTGGTCGGTCAGGTGGGCGCTCATGCCGCTGCGGCGTCCCCACAGGCCCCAGGCGATCGACGACGCCACTTTGCCCTGTGCGTGCCGGTGCGCGGCCAGGGCGTCCAGGAACGCGTTCGCGGCGGCGTAATTGGCCTGTCCGGCGCCGCCGAGTACTCCGGCGGCCGAGGAGTAGAGGGTGAACATCGACAGGTCCAGGTGGGCGGTCAGTTCGTGCAGGTGCCAGGCGGCGTCGGCCTTCGGGCGCCACACGCGGTCGATGCGGTCCTCCGTCAGCGACTCGACGAGGCCGTCGTCCAGGGCTCCCGCCGCGTGCACCACGCCGGTCAGCGGGTGCTCGGGCGGGATGCCGGCCAGCAGGGCTGCCAGCGCCGCGCGGTCGGAGACGTCGCAGTGGGCGACCGTCACGCTGGCGCCCAGCTCGGTGAGTTCGCCGACGAGGTCGGCGTTGCGGGTGGTCAGGAGGAGATGGCGTACGCCGTGTCCGGTGACGAGGTGGCGGGCCGTCAGGCGGCCCAGTAATCCGGTGCCGCCCGTCACCAGGACGGTTCCGTCGGGGTCGGGCAGGGTGAGGACGATCTTGCCGATGTTGCGGGCGGCGGCCATGAAGCGGAACGCCGTACGGGCCTGGCGTACGTCCCAGGTGCGTACCGGGAGCGGTCGCAGTGCTCCGGCGTCGAACAGGGCCAGCAGTTCGGCGGACATCCGCTGGATCTGGTCCGGTTCGATGTCGAGGAGGTCGAAGGGGAGGTAGCGGACGTCCGGGTGGTCGGCGGGGTCGCGCAGGTCGGTCTTGCCGAGCTCGACGAACCGACCGCCGGGGCACAGGAGTTGCAGGGAGGCGTCGATGAACTCGGCGGCGAGCGAGTTGAGTACGACGTCCAGGCCCTGGAACTTCTGTGCGAAATCGAGGTCGCGTGAGGACGCGATGTGGTCGTCGTCCAGTCCGAGGCCGCGCAGGGCGTCCCACTTGGCGGGGCTTGCGGTGGCGAAGACTTCCGCGCCCAGGTGGCGGGCGAGTTGTACGGCGGCCATGCCGACTCCGCCGGCCGCCGCGTGGATCAGCACCTTCTCCCCGGCGCGCAGTCCGGCCAGCCGCACCAGTCCGTGGTACGCGGTCAGGAACACACCGGGTACCGAGGCGGCCGTACGGAAGGACCAGCCGTCCGGCACTGGCGTCAGCAAGCGGTGATCGGTCACCCCGACCGGGCCGAACGCGCCGTCCAGCAAGCCCATCACACGGTCGCCGGGTGCCATCGAGGTCACCTCGGAGCCGGTCTCCAGGACGACTCCGGCCGCCTCACCGCCGAGGGGGACCCCGCGGTCGGACACCATGCCGAGCGCCACGACGACGTCGCGGAAGTTCACTCCGGCCGCGCGGATCGACACGCGAACCTGGTGGGGCTCCAGCGGGGCACCGGCTGCGGGGTGCGGCACCGCTGTGAGGCCGTCCAGGTCGCCGTCGCCGGTGGCGTCCAGCCGCCAGTACGGCGTTTCGGACGGCACGGTCAGGCGGTCGGCCGTCGCCCTGACGATCCGGGGGACCAGCACCGCGCCGTCCCGTACGCAGATGGTCGGCTCGTCCGTGCCGGCCGCAGCGAGGACTGGGGCGAGCGGTACGGGGCCGCCGTCCACGTCCAGGATCACGAACCGTCCGGGGTGCTCGGACTGGGCCGAGCGGACCAGGCCGAAGGCCGCGGCGCACGACGGGTCGGCTCCCGCGCCGACCACGACGAGGCGTGCGTCCGGGAACCGGGCGTCGGCGAGCCAGCGTTGGACGAGGCCGAGGACGTGGTGGGTGGCGGCCCGGGCGGATTCGGCGTCGTCGCCGGTCGGGCAGGCCGTGAAGACCAGGTCGGCTCCCGGCTCATCGGGCAGGTGCAGGCCGGGTACGGGTCCGAGGGCCGCGACCCGCAGCGGGCGGACGGGGCCGGTCAGCACCGGTGCGACCAGGTCGATGCGGTACAGCGGGGCGTCCGTCGGTGGTGCGTGTGTGACCGGCATGGAAACCAGCGAGCCGATCGACAGCACCGGTGCGCCCATGGCGTCCGCGATCCGTACGCGGGTCGCGTCCGGCCCGGCCGTGGCCAGGTGCACCCGGACCTCGGCCGGCTGTACGGCGTGGCACACCACGTCCCGCCAGGCAAACGGGAGCCGGACCCCGGGACCGGTGGCCTCGCGCAGGAGGTCCGCGTGCAGGGCGGCGTCCAGCAGCGCCGGGTGGAGGGCGAAGGCGCCCGGTCCGCCGGCTGCGGTGGGCAGGACGACCTCGGCGAAGAGGTCGTCGCCGCGCCGCCAGGCCTTGCGGAGACCCTGGAAGGCGGGGCCGTAGGCGTAGCCCTCGGTGGCGAGGCGGTCGTAGAGGCCGTCGATGGGGATGGGCCGGGCGTTCGGTGGGGGCCAGTCGGTGAGGTCGGGCTCGGGGGCGGTGGCTGGAGCGCCCGCCACGGCTGCCGGAGTGCTTGGTGTACCGGCTTCGGATTCCGGCGTGGTGCCCGGAGCGCTCGTTGTGGCGGGCTCGGTGCTCGGCGCGAGGGTTCCCGACGCGTGTCGCGTCCAGGGCGCGTCGACCTCACTGTCCGCCGGGCGCGAGTGCACGGACACCGGCCTGCGCCCGTCGTCGTCCGCCGTGCCGACAGCGACCTGTACGGCCACGGCGGCGTGTTCCGGCAGCGGCAGCGGCGCCGTCACCGTCAGCTCCGCCACCACCGGGCAGCCCAACTCGGCGCCCGCCCACAGAGCCAGCTCCACGAACGCCGTACCCGGCAGCAGCACCGTGCCCGCGGCGGCATGGCCGGCCAGCCACGGATGAGTGGCCAGGGAGAGGCGGCCGGTGAACACCGCGCCCCTCGTCGAGCCCGCGAGCCCCAACTCGGCTGCGAGGAAGGGGTGTTCGGAGGGAAGGAGTCCGGCGGCGCTCACGTCGGCCTCGGTGCCCGCGTCCAGCCAGAACCGCTCCCGCTGGAACGGATACGTCGGCAGATCCACGGACCGCGCCGACGGGGACGCCCAGGTGACGGGCACACCGCGGACGTACGCCTGGGCCAGCGACAGGTGCAGCCGGTCGAGGCCGCCCTGACCACGGCGCAGCGAACCGACGGCGACGACGTCACGGCCCGTCTCCCCGGCGATCTCCTCGACCGGAACCGTCAGCACGGGGTGCGGGCTCATCTCGACGAACGCCCCATACCCCTGCGCGATCAGCCCGCGCACGGTCTCGTCGAAACGCACGGGCTCCCGCAGGTTCGAGTACCAGTATTCGGCGTCCAGGCCGGTCGTATCGGCCTCCTCGCCGGTCACCGTCGAGTGGAACGGCACCCGGGCGGTCTGTGGCCGCACCGGCGCCAGCTCGGCGAGGATCGTCTCCCGCAGGGCCTCGACCTGCGCGGAGTGCGCGGCGTAGTCGACCTTGACGGTGCGCGCGTCCACGCCAGTCGCCTTCAACCGTTCCAGGGCCGCCGTCGTCCCGGAGACCACCATGGCCGAGGGGCCGTTCAGCGCGGCCAGCGAGAGCTCGCCGCCGTACGGGCGCAGCAGCGCGTGGACGTCGTCGGCGGGCAGCGGTACGACCATCATCCCGCCGCGCCCGGCCAGCGTGGTGCGTACCGCCCGGCTGCGCAGCGCGATGACCCGGGCACCGTCCTCCAGCGACAGCGCACCCGCGACGCACGCGGCGGCGACCTCGCCCTGCGAGTGCCCGACGACGGCGTCCGGCTCCACGCCGTACGCACGCCACATCTCGGCCAGCGAGACCATCACCGCCCACAGCGCCGGCTGCACCACGTCGACCCGGTCCAGGTCCGGGGCGCCAGGCACACCGTGCAGGACGTCGTGGAGGTTCCAGTCGACGTACGGCGCGAGTGCGTCGCCGCAGCGGGCCAGCCAGCTGGCGAAGACAGGGGACCGGTCCATCAGGTCGACGGCCATCCCCGGCCACTGAGAGCCCTGGCCGGGGAAGACGAACACCACTCGCCGCTCGCCGCCGGCCACGCCCTGGACCACGTTGCCCGCGACCTCGTCCGACGCCAACGCGCGCAGGCCGGCGACGAGTTCGGGCTGCCCGGTGCCGACCACCACGGCGCGGTGCTCCAGGCGTGCGCGGGTGGTGGCCAGGGAGTGGCTCACATCCTCGGGGGACATGGCGTGCGCGGTCACGTGGTCGGCGAGTCGCCGGGCCTGGGACGCGAGGGCGGGGGCGGTCTTGGCGGAGAGGACCCAGGGGATGGGCAGGGGAGGGGAGTCCGGTGCCGCTTGCTGTGTGTCCGGGAGTGACTGCGGCGCCTGCTCCACGATCAGATGGGCGTTGGTACCGCTGATGCCGAACGAGGAGACGGCCGCGCGGCGAGGTGCCCCGGTCCGCGGCCACTCCCGACGCTCCGTCAGCAGGCGTACACCGCCGAGGGACCAGTCGATGTGCGGTGACGGCGGGTCGGCGTGCAGGGTCGCGGGGAGCACGCCGGCACGGATCGCCTGCACCATCTTGATGACGCCGGCCACCCCCGCCGCGGCCTGCGTGTGACCGATGTTCGACTTCACCGACCCCAGCCACACCGGCTCCCGCCCGTCGCGCTCCGCGCCGTACGTGGCCAGCAGGGCCTGCGCCTCGATCGGGTCGCCCAGCGCGGTGCCCGTGCCGTGCGCCTCGACCGCGTCCACGTCGGACGGCGCCAGCCCCGAGTCCGCGAGCGCCTGCCGGATCACGCGTTGCTGCGCGGGCCCGTTGGGCGCGGTGAGCCCGCTGCTGGTGCCGTCCTGGTTGACCGCGCTGCCCCTGATCACCGCCAGCACCCGGTGCCCGGCCTGCTCCGCGTCGGACAGCCGCTCCAGCAGCAGCATCCCGACGCCCTCGCCCCAACCGGTCCCGTCGGCCCCCGCGCCGAACGCCTTGCACCGCCCGTCAGGTGACAGCGCGCCCTGGCGGCTGAGCTCCACGAACGTGGTCGGTGAGGACATCACCGTGACCCCACCGGCCAGCGCCATCGCGCACTCGCCCCGGCGCAGCGACTGCACGGCGAGGTGCAGCGCGACCAGCGACGACGAACACGCGGTGTCCAGGCTCACCGCCGGCCCCTGCAGACCGAGCGTGTACGCGACCCGCCCGGTCGCGACCGCGCCGTCACTGCCGTTCCCGACATAGCCGGCCACCTCGTCGGGGACACTGCGCAGCCGGGCGCCGTAGTCGTGGTAGATCACCCCGGCGAACACCCCGGTCGCCGTACCCCGCAGCGACGTCGGGTCGATCCTGGCCGATTCGATGGCCTCCCAGGAGGTCTCCAGGAGCAGCCTCTGCTGCGGGTCCATGGCGACGGATTCCCTCGGGCTGATTCCGAAGAACGACGGGTCGAAATCCGCGGCCTGATAAAGAAAACCGCCGGACTGCGCGTCGCTCGCGGTACGCAGCCGGTCGATGTCCCAGCCGCGGTTGACCGGGAAATCGCCGATCGCGTCACGTTCGGAGAGCGCCAGTTCCAAGAACTCCTCGGGGGTACTGACGCCTCCGGGGAAACGGCAACTCATCCCGACGATCGCGACTGGCTCACGCGCCCGCGACTCGGCTTCCCGCAGGCGCTGCCGGGTCTCCCGCAGGTCTGCGGTCGCCCGCTTGAGGTAGGCCAGCAGCTTTTCCTCGTTCTCCACCCACGTCACCCCATAGCACGGCCAAAAAACCAGGACCGGTATTCGCCGGAGAATTCGATGAATCGGCCTCGGTATTTACGCGTATTCGCGAACACCGAAAACACTATGCTGCTCACGTCCACCCGCAGACCCCTAGCGCTCCCCTCACCCACCCCTACAGCGAGGGCTTCGGCGTAGTCGCACGACGTCCGGTTCGTGCTCATCCGAGGCCGAGGAGTGCGAGGGGGCGGCGGGGATCGCGGGCGTGGTGGCGAAGGTCGGCGGCGATGATTTTCACTCCGGCCGTACGGAGGGCTCCGATGGCGAGGTTGCGCCAGGTGGCCATCGCGCGGGGCGCGTTGCCGGTCCGCAGCTGGGAGGCGTCCTCGGCGAAGGTGGTGTCGCGGACATGACGCAGGGACTCGATCTTCCAGCGGCCGCGGACGAGTTCGGCGATCTGGGCCGTGCCTGCCTGTTCGGCGGTCAGGCTGGTGACGGCGTAGACCGCCTTGACGGTGGTCTTGCCGGTCTTGCGGTCGGTGCGGCTGTGCTTGATATGGACGGCCTGGCGGGCTGCGGGGAAGAGGAGGCTGTTCACGGTGGCGACCTTGTTCCGGCGGCTGCCCGAGCGGCCGTGGCCGATGCCCCGGATGCGTCCCTGCAGCGGGATGTCTTTCCGGGGACGGGACTTGAACTGCCGGCGCAGCTTCTTCCGGTTGCCCTTGACGATCACGACGCAGTGGGCGCCCCGGCCGAGGAGGTAGTCGGATCGCGATTCGGATAGGGCATTCCGGTTCGTCGCTGTCCAGTCGTACCGCTCAAACTGGATAGGGCAATCCGGTTGCTGGACTGGCCGGTATGACTCCTGGCGATCAGCATTCCGGTGCCCCTGCCGCTCAGCCCCTGCGCAGTGACGCCGAGCGCAACCGGGAGCGCATCATCGCCGCCGCGCGCACGGTTTTCGCGCGGGATGGACTCAACGCCTCCATGGCGTCCGTGGCCCGCGAGGCGGGGGTGGAGATCGCCACCATGTTCCGGCGTTTCCCCACCAAGGTGGAGCTGGTCGACGCCGTCTTCGTCGACCGCATGACCGCCTATGCCGACGCGGTCACCGCCGCCCTCGACCCCTGGCACCGCTTCGTCGGCTACGTCGAGACCGCCTGCGCCATGCAGGCCGCCGACTACGGCGTCGCCGACGTGCTGACCACGACGTTCCCCTCGGCCAAGGCCCTGGAGCACCGCCGCAACGCGGCGTACGAGGGCATGGTCGAGCTCATCGGCCGCGCCAAGGCGACCGGTCGCCTCCGCGCCGACTTCGACCCTTCGGACCTGGTGCTGGTGCACATGGCCAACGCCGGCGTCGTCAACGCCACCGGCGATGCCGCCCCCGACGCCTGGCGGCGCGTCGTCGCCCTGCTGAACCAGTCCTTCGAAGCACCCGCCCGCGGCCCGCTGCCCGCCTCGCACGACCATGACGCCCTCTACCAGGCCATGCTCCGTCCAGGTCCGGCGGGCGCCGCTGCGCCCGAGTCGGGCGGTTGACCGAGGGAAGCCGTCGGTCCGCACGGTGACGTGACGTTCGCCGTCCGGTGGGGGCTGAGCGTGCTGGAGCTTGCCGCCAAACCGGCCGCCGCCCCGAGGCGGCGGCCGTCGCGGAGGCGGCACGAGGAAGCGGCGGCGTCAGCGGCCACCCTGAGGTCGCGATCTCCGCGCCGCCAGGAACACCAGCGTGCCGCCCGCCGCCAGCAGGACGGCGATGCCCGCCCGCAGCATCACTCCGTCCGTGCCCGTGGCGGCGAGCCCGCCGCCGGTCGTCGTCCCGTTTCCGGTTCCCGCCCCGGCCCCGGACGGACTCGCGGTGGCCGTGGAGGTCGGGCCTGTGGAGGCACTGGGTGCGGGGCTGGAGGTCGCCGGGCCGGTGGCCTTGACCGTGATCGCCGCGGTGTCGTTGGCCGTGTCGTCGTCACGGTTGGGGTAGCGGGGGTTTTCCAGCGCCTTCACGCTGCCCCGCGCGCCGGGGACGACCCGGTCGATCCGCACCCTGAACTCCTGGGTCACCGAGTCGCCCGGCCGGAAGTCCGTGCTGCGGACGTCGCAGGTGTAGCTCTTCGCGCCGGCCTTGCCCGGTGTGCAGTTCCACAGCGGCCCGGGGTCGCCCTGCTCACCGGGGCCGGGGGCGCCGACGATGGTGGTGCCCGCGGGCGGGGTCACCACGAAGGTGCCGGATTGCTCGGCGTCCATCCACCGCAGGTCCATCAGACCCGGCCCGTTGTTCCGCACGCCCAGGGTGATGCTCACCGTCTCGCCGACCTTGCCCTCCACCGTGTCGCCGAGCGCCTGGTAGTCGGCGTGCTGGGTGGTGGCGAAGGTGCCGTATCCGGAGCCGGTGAAGCCGGAGCCGGAGGCGACCGACTTCAGGCCGAGCGGTGCGCCGGTACCGGTCTTGGGGAAGTCGGACGGGTCGAAGGAGTCGGGCGCGGTGCCGCCGACCGGCCACACGACGTAGCTGTCATAGCCGTACATGGTGTCCTCGGCGGCGGTGTAGCGCAGCGCCGCGTCGGTCTCGTAGGCCGCGCCGGGCGCCACCGGGGTGTCGAACCGGCACCAGGCGCCGGCGTCGGGCGAGTCCGCGTAATGGCAGTTGGAGTGGTCGCGGGCGAGCCGGACGCCGTCGGAGTCCTGCACGAGCAGCATGACGCCCTCGCCGGCGGGCACGGTGCCGGTGTTGGCGAAGGCCGGGGTGCGCGTGAAGACTGCTCCGGGCTTGATGTGCTTCAGCGCCGGGTAGGGCCGGCTGAGCAGTTTCGGCCCGCCGACCAGGACGTGTGTCGTGCCCGTCACGGTCGCGGCGTCGGAGGCGGTGGCGGTGTAGGTGATGGCACCGGTGTCACCGACCTTGGCGGCCGCCGTGGGTTTCAGGAAGAACGGGTCGATCTGCTCCCTGCCCGACAGCGGGCCGACGTCGCACCTCACCTTCAGGGTGCCGGTGCTCGCGCAGTCCCCGATGATCTCCATCGTCGCCTTCCCGGCGAGGGACGAGGCGTCGACCGTGACCGAGACGTCATGGGCGTCTCCGCCCGAGGCGGTGATGCCGAGGTTCAGGTTCGGGCCCTCGCCCTTGGCAGGGACGTAGTAGTTCTCCTGGGCGTCCAGGACGAGCGTCGTTGCGGCCGCATGCGCGGCCGGGGTTGCGAGCGCCAAGGCGGCGGTCGCGACAGCGGCGGCCGCCGCTGTCCGCCATGATCTGCGTATCGTCAGCACAGTACGTGGACACGCCGGCACACCGGAAGGTTGCGCCCGAGCGTCCGTCAGATGACAGGAAGGTTCTGCCCCGGAGGCTTCTCCGGAGTTCCCGGAGCAGCCACATCCGGCGCCGACAGCCGGCAGACCATCGGGCAACCGCACATGCCGGCCCTGGATTCCCGCAGGCGACAGGCCGCGCTTGAGGTGATGGTCGGGTGCGGCAGCCGGTCCGGGGGAAGGTGGGCCGTCATGACCAGGTGGCACGCCTCCTTGCCCGCGTCGCGGTAGCTGTGGGGACCGTCGCCGTCGAAGGGGGGGCGACCTGTCCGGCTCCGACGGTGTGCTCACTGCCCTTCGACGGTGTGCTCACTGTCGTCCACGATCGGTGTCATGCGGCCGGACGTGACGCCGACCGTCTCAACGACTCCCGCCTGGCGGGCCTCGCTCGGGCATTCCTCGCCGGCTGCAGCTTCCAGCACCAGACCTCGACCGGGGCCGGCCCCGGCGTCGTCAGCATCAGCCGGGCCTCGCTGCCCCGCCCTTCCGTGCACAGAGGTGCCACGCGGCGTCGGCCTCGATCATGCGGCCTCGATCTTCCGGTGCAGCTTGCAGCAGGGCGGAGAGCGACGTGCCGAGCGCGTCTGCCAGACGCACCAGAGTGCCCAGGTTTGGATTGCCCCGTGCGCTCTCCAGGGCGAACAGGGTTCCCCTACTGACCCGGGCGCCCGACCGAACTCCTTCTGGGACACACCGACATGCACCCGTGCTGCTCGCACATTCCGTGCCACGGCCTGCCGCGCTGTCGCCGAGTCGACCACCTCGGCGCCTCCCCGATCCCGTTCATGACTCGATTCCGATCGTTCCAGTAGGCAGATCCGGGTGTCCCGTCAGAGCGTGCGCAGTGGGCGCGGATCGAGCCGTAGCTCCCGGGCCGGGCACGGAAACGGGGTCGCTTCTCAGAAGGCCGCTGTCAACGCCGGCTTCCACCGAGAGGGCCTCTTGCGACACGCAGGCTTCGTCCACACCGGACAGGTCGACCTCGTCGTGTTCTCCCTGGGCCTCCACGATCTCAGGAGAACAAGCTGCAATTCTGACGCTTCGTGAAGTCTGATAAAATTGGCCGCCCCCGCCAACGCGCCTGCACTTGATAACCGAAGGTGGATTGTTCGAGCGTCGAGAAGGGCCGGCGCGTGTGGTGGGGGATCTTGGGGTTCAGCGATTGCTGAGCGCGCCCACGAAGGGTAATGTCGTGGATGGTGGGTTGGCTCGATGCCGGCACTTGACGCCCACGAAAGACTCGTTCGAGATCCGCAGGAGCATCTCATGAGCTTTCCCCTCGGCAAGCTACTGGAGCTCACCGTAGACAAGACGCAATCTCCTGACGGCCAGGACAGGATAGTTGTCGCCAGGGACGGGGACTTTCAATTCTTCCCTTCGGCCGGACTGATCACCGTGCATCAAGGTGATGAATTGGACCTGGAGGACGAGGATGTCTTCGTGCCATTTGGCGACGGCGACGTCGAACTGACACTGAAAGCGGTGAACCAGCCCGGGCATCCGATTTCCCTGGGGTCAGTGTTCATCAGGCGTGACGAAGCCAATGCCGGAGACTTGGTGAAGAGATTCGAGGGCGGCGGGGCTCTGTATGAGTTGAAATACAAAGTCTTGCCTTGAGGCCGTCACGCGTGACCACGTCCCGGTCGGCGTCGCCGCCTTGGAACCGCACCCTCACGTGCGACTACGTACTCCGCCCCACCGGCTTCGACCAGGTCAAGGACCCGTACGTCCTCGAAGGCGTCTGGAAGACGTGACCCGGAGCGGCCACGCCGCACCTGCCGGCCGACCGCCGACGTCCCTCCGGTGAACAACGCAGTGTGGGCGGCGCCTGACGGCGCCGTCCATGGCCTTGGAGCCCGGCGGCGCCTCAAGCCCAGACCTGAGCCGGTGGCGAGGAGGGCATCCACGGAGCTCCAACTACGCGGATCCATCATCTGGATACGCACCCTCAACTCGGGGCCGCAGGTAGCGGCGCCCGGATGGAAAACCGGACGCCGCACCGCTCATGTCAGGCCGACGAGGTGGCCGCTCGGCCGAAGTGCCGGGCGAAGAACCGGACCGCGCTGTCGGCCTCGAACCTGGGCAGCTCCTTGTGCTTGCCCGCGTTGGCGTGCAACGTCTTCTCCTTCGAGGCGAAGGCGTCGAACAGCGCGAGACCTGCCTCGCGCGGGATGTGCTCGTCGTCCCACTGCATGTCGAACTCGATCGGGATGATGATCTGCTTCGCCTTCTCGGCCAGGACATCGGGCCAGTGCTGGCCGAAGACCGCAGCCGTGACCCTGGGTTCGATCGCCACGAACGGTATGCCGATCGCGGTGCCCATGTTGATGCCCCAGAAGCCGACCGGCCCGTCGGTGCCGATCTCCGGGAGTTCCTGCAGGGCGTCCAGGGCCGCCTGGTACTCGGGTACGGCGAGCTCAGCCAGGTGCGCGTTGTAGCGCACGACGATCGGGCCTTCCGGCTCGCCCGCCGCCCGTGCCCGGAACAGCTCCGCGATCTCCGCCTCGTCGTGCGCGGTGCGCGGCCGGTCGCCGTGGCCGGGCGCGTCGATGACGGCGACGTGGAAGCCGCAACCGGTCACGAGGCGCTGGGCCCGGCCGGACATCGCCGGATGCTTCTTGTGGTTGCCGCCGCCGTGTCCCATCAGGATCAGGGGCGCACGGTCGGTGGCGCTGGAGGCCGGCGACCAGAGAACACCGGGGACGCCGCCCACGACGAAGTCGCGCTCGACCATGCCGTTCGACGACGACTCGGCGGTGAACTGCAAAGAGGGCATAGGTGTTGCCTTTCGGGAGTGCCTCGTTATCCGGCGCTCCCCGGCGACATCTACGCCAATCGCCCGGCCGTGACGGGAAGGGGGAGCACCCACATCGATACAGCGTTCATGGGTCTCACCTCCTCGGGCGGTGTCACGGGCAACAGGAAGCTACCAACCGGTGATCATCCCTTCAACCCCTTTTCCCCGCCACGTGCTCACCACTCCAGGCAGGCCCCAGTGCGGGCCGCCACGATTCCGGGTATCAGGGACACTGCCCGCTCGTGGGCGAAGACTGACTGGAACTCGCCGAAGCCGTACCGCCCGTCATGGACCGCTTCTGCCAGGCCGACTGAGGGTTCCGCGAAGGCGGCCGGCGAGACTGCGCGAAGCCCATGAGCGGCAGCCTCCGTCAGGGGGAGGTTCCAGTCTCCCGGGGTCTTCGCGGTGAAACGACGCCGCAGCACGGTCGAGGCGGCGTTGATCCCGAGCAGGCTTGCGGTGCCCCACACATATGACACATCAGGTACGTACGGTCGCAGCGGCGGGAAGGGTGTCACGTCCACTTGTGAACAGTCTTCGGGGAGCATGCCGGTCATCGCGGGCGCCATCGCTGCCGTACCGCCGGTCACCTTGGCCAGTCCCTGGCCTATGGTCTCGTCGAAGTAGCCGTCGTCGAACCAGCCCCGGTCGAACCAGGAGCGGTCTTCAGCCTGCCGACGTGCGTGCCGTGCCCCTGGTGCGGATGTGCTGACTGAGAAAGAGAGCGGCGCGGTCCAGTGCCTCGTCGGCTTCGTCCAGGATGCCGGCGAACGCCTGGAAGACATGGGGAACGTCAGCGGTGACGTCCAGGATGACGTCCACTCCGGCTTCCCTCGCGCGGGTGGCCATGCGGGTGGAGTCGTCCAGGAGTATTTCGTTGGTGCCCGCCTGCAGAAGCATCGGAGGGAAGCCGGTCAGGTCGGCGAGGGTGGCGGGGCTGAGCAGGGGCTGATACGGATCCTGCCCCGCCAGGTACATGGTCCCGGTGTGTTCCAGGCTCTCCCGCGTGAAGAACGGGTCGATGCCCGCCTTGGTGTCCATGCTCTCGCCTGTCCGGGTCATGTCGAGTCCGGGGGAGAACGCCACGATCGCGGCGGGCATGGGCAGGCCCGCGTCGCGGGCGGCGAGGCAGGTGGTGACGGTGAGGCCGCCGCCGGCGGAGTCCCCGGCGAACGCGATCGCCGAAGGGTCTTCGCCGCTGTCGAGAAGTGCGCGGTAGGCGCTCAGGGTGTCCTCGATCGCGGCCGGGAACGGATGCTCAGGGGCAAGACGGTAATCCAGGGAGAACGCCCTGAACCCTGTTCTGGTCACCAGGTTCCCCGTCAGCGACATCGCCGTCTGCGGTGAACCGACCACGTAGGAGCCGCCGTGACAGTAGAGGATCGTCCCGGCCTTCGGAGTGCCGACCGGCTCGACGAGGACCGCGGGCCGATCGCCGAGCCTCGCAGTCCGGGTGCGGATCCCAGCCGGGACGATCATTCCCCCCATCATCGCCCTGAACCCGGCGCGGAGCTCCTCCACCGACCGAGGGCCCTCCGGCTGAGGCCGTCGGACCATCGCGTCGATCTTCGCGCGCTGCTGCCTGCTCATTGTCGCCTCCAACGCAAGTGCATGCCAAGGAACTATATGCCTAGGAATATAGATTAGAATATATGCCATGGCATCTAAGTCAAGCCGTGGCCCGATCGACCTCCCGGGCTTCTTCGCCGATCTCGTCCGCTGCGAGACACGCCTCTACAACGCGCTGAACGACCGCCTCCGCGAGCGGCACGGGATCGTCACCTCGCAGTTCGAGTTCCTGCGCTTCCTGCGCGACCATCCTGGGGCCCGGGTCGCGGACCTCGCCGCCGAATTCGCCATCGGGATCGGCGCGACCAGCAAGGGCATCGACCGCCTGGAGAAGCAGGCATGGGTCACACGGCGAACCAATCCATCGGATCGCCGCTCATCACTGCTGGACCTGACCGCCGGAGGCCTGCAACTCGTCGAGGCGGCGGAGGCAACCTTCACCACCACACTGGCCGAGCTGACCGCAGACGTCCTGGACGGTCCCTCAGGACCGGCTGCCGCACAGCTCTTCTCGGAGTTGCGCTCTGTACTCGAACGCGACCAGATCGGCCTGCCCACGGGCTGACCGGCGTGCACTTCCCGTACGGGACGCCGACGAGTCGCGACTGGACGAGGCAGCGCTGGTGACCGAGGCGCCGCTGGAGCGGGCGACACCGAACCGTCCGACAGCCGCGGTGGGACCTTGGGGGCGCCTACGGGCTGCTGTTCGTCCCGCTGGTGCCCGGGGCCCGCGCGGTGCTGCGCTGTCTCACCGACCTGGGCGGCACGCCTCCTACGACGACGTCCAGCGGCACTCCGCCGAACATCCGTCGACGCCGATCCTGCCGTCGACGATCGGCGCCACCCTGACCAGTGTCGAAGCGGTGCAACGTCGTGTCGGCCCGGCTGGCGGCGCCCGTCTCCTCCACGGGGACGGGCGAGCCCGGCGCTACCAGATCGACGACGGATTCGTGGCCGGCCTCCAGCGGGCCTTCGCGCTCGCGGACGTCCGTCCCCACCTGCTGCGAAGCGCTCAGCATGACACAGCACCATGAGGGCCGCCCTGCGCCGACCGAGCATTCGGTGTCGTACGGCGCAGTGCATCCGGGCAGTCAGCCCTTGAGTCTTCACTTTCCGACGGATGCGAGGGGGATGACGGCATGGTGGGCAGCGACCGAAGGCGAACGGTGACGGTACGACCGGCCGACCGGCGGCCGGGACCTCGCCGGGTCCGGATACGGGCGACGCCCGCTGGGCCGGCAGGGATTCAGCGGTGGTGGCGCAGCATCGACTGGGGCAGGGCCGGCACCATCACGGCCGTCGTCGCCGCGCTCGCGGGACTGCTCCTCACGGGCGTCTCCACGCTCTACGACGCGCTCGTCTCCCAAGGTGAACTGGAGCAGTCGCGCCAGGCGGCCGATCAGGAAACCCGCGCCCAAGCGCTGCGCGTTTCCTACTGGACGGAGTTCCAGACCCCCTTCGTCAAGCGCATCCATGTCATCAACAGTTCGTCCGATCCTGTCTCGGAGGCCGATCTGCTCCTGTCGCCTGCTGAGGCGGGGCCGCATCACGTACTCCAACTCCCGGTCCTGCCACCGTGCTCGGAAACGGTGATCGAGGAAAAGCTGTGGGCCGGACGTCCTGGCCAGGGTCCGCCGTACGCGCCGGGCGACCAGCCGTCCGGCGTCATCCGCTGGATGGCATTCCGCGACCGGGACGGTCTTGTCTGGAAACGGGACCGCAAAGGGATCTCCCGATTGCCGGACGACTGGACCGTGCTGAGCGTAGGCAGCGGTGCCACCCTCGAGATCACGGGTGCCACCGAAGGCACGCGTGGTGTGCTGCCTATGAAGCAGGTCCCGTCCTGCGGAAACAGCTGACGTCTCGTCCCCCTTCACCAGGGCCGCCACGGCGGTGGCCACGTCGGCGACGTCGCCGCCGCGCAGCACCAGATCGGCGAGCCGGTCATGGGACTCCTCGGCCTGCTGCAGGGCGGCGGATCCCCAGTGGCGCGGGGCCGTCAGGCGGACGTGGTCGTCTGCTGGTCCGGGACCGGCCGTACCACGGAGTCGTCCGGCTCGATCGCGGCCAGGTCCCGGCCCCGCGTCTCGCGGGCGGCGACCACGGCGATCACGGTGATCAGGGCGGCCAGGCTGACGTACACCGAGATCGGGGCGGAGTCGCCGTAGGAACCGAGCAGTGCGGTGGCGATCAGCGGGGCCGGGGCGCCTGCGGCAACCGAGGAGAGCTGGGCGCCGATGGAGGCGCCGGTGTAGCGCATCCGGGTGGCGAACAGCTCGGAGAAGAACGCCGCCTGCGGTGCGTACATGGCGCTGTGGAAGACCAGGCCGACGGTGACGGCCAGCACGAGCGCGGGGAACGACCTGGTGTCCAGCAGCGCGAAGAACGCCCACGACCACAGGCCGACGCCGACGGCCCCCACCAGGTAAACCGGCTTGCGCCCGACCCGGTCGGAGAGCGCGCCGAACAGCGGGATCAGGCAGAACTGCACGGCCGAGCCGATCAGCACCGCGTTCAGTGACGTCTGCTTGTCGATCTTGAGGTGGTCGACGCAGTAGGTGAGGACGAACGCGGTGATCACGTAGTACGAGATGTTCTCGGCCATGCGCGCGCCCATCGCGACAAGGACGTCCCGCCAGTGGTGGCGCAGGACCGCGACGAACGGCAACTGCTCGGCCCGCTGCTCCGTCCTGCGCCGTTCGGCCTTGGCCAGCGCCTCCTTGAACAGCGGGGACTCGTCGACGGACAGCCGGATCCACAGACCGATCATGACCAGCACGGCCGAGAGCAGGAACGGCACCCGCCAGCCCCAGGAGTCGAACGCGTCGTCGCTCAGCAGACTGGTCATCAGGGAGAGGACGCCTACGGCGAGCAGGTTGCCGGCGGGGGCGCCGCCTTGGGGCCAGGAGGCCCAGAACCCGCGCTTTCGGGGATCGCCGTGTTCGGACACGAGCAGGACGGCGCCGCCCCACTCGCCCCCCAGGGCGAAGCCCTGGATCAGACGGAGGGTCGTCAGCAGTACGGGCGCGGCGACACCGATCGTGTCGTAGCCGGGCACGCAGCCGATCAGGGCGGTGGACAGCCCCATCATCAACAGGCTGATCACCAGGAGTTTCTTGCGGCCGAGCCGGTCGCCGAAGTGACCGAAGACCACGGCGCCGATCGGGCGGGCGGCGAAGCCGATGGCATAGGTGAGGAAGGACAGCAGGGTGCCGGTCAGCGGGTCCGACTCGGGGAAGAACACACGGCCGAAGACCAGGGCGGCAGCCGAACCGTAGAGGAAGTAGTCGTACCACTCGATGGTGGTGCCGATGAGGCTGGCGGCGACGATGCGCTTGAGGCTGGCGGGGGCTGTTGGAGCGGCTGCGGGCGACGACATCGGCACCACTTCCTCGGGCGTGACGGGGACGTTTGCGTGTTGCCACACCGTAGGAATCCGCAGGTCAGGCGCACATGTGGCGGGGCAACATAGTTCTGGGGTTCGCTATGCGTGCGGCCACCACGCCGGCTCGTGGAAAGGCGGTTCAGGGGATCGATGGTGGTCGAAACGAGTGCCGTCCGGGACGCGTAGGTCTGGGCTTGATCCGCTTTGACGGACATCTGAGATCAGGGGTTCAGGGTCGCGGACGCTCTGCGGTCCGCCTGCCGCCGGCGTCGCCCCGCCCGGCCGGTGATCTTTCATTCGGATCGCGGCTGTCAGTACAGCAGTCAGCAATTCGCTTCCCTGGCGGAGGAGTTCGGTGTCCATCTGTCCGTCGGCCGCACGGGTCAGTGCTGGGACAACGCGCTCGCCGAGTCGTTCTTCGCCACTATCACACGGGAGTTGCTCGACACGACTTCCTGGCCCAGTCGGGCCGCCGCCCGCACCGCGATCTTCGACTTCATCGAGGGCTGGTACAACTTGCACCGTCTGCACAGCAGCCTCGGCTACCGCAGTCCGGCCGAATACGAGACCGCACTCGTAGCCTGACCACCACACCGATGGTGTCCGTCAAAGCGGAACAAGCTCACTGTGGGCCCGCGGCATCGTCCCGAAGATCGCCCGACGCGGAGCCCCGCACGGCTCCGGCCTGGGCAAGACCCGTTGGGTGGTGGAGGGAACCTTCGCGTGGCTGCACCAGTTCAAGCGCCTGCGCATCCGCTTCGAGATACGTGCCGACCTCCACCAGGGACTGCTTCAACTCGCCTGCGCCATCATCTGCTTGAGGCGGCTACGCACCGCGCATTGTAAAGCGATCAGTTACTCAAGGACGCCACCGAAGACATCGTGACCGCCATCACCGCGCTCCTCGCCGGCATTCGCGACGAACAACCCCCCGGTGGAACGGCACACGATGCGCGGCTCCACCCGCGAACGGCCCAGTGACCTTTGCCGGAGGCGGCCGGCGATCCCGGTCGGCCGTCAGTGGCAGTCGTACGAGAAGCGGGCGGCGGCCGCCCGGTGACCGGGAGACAGGATGCGCAGTTCCGCCCGTGCGGTACGGTGGCCAGGTCCCTGGAAGGTCCATCGAAGGTGCAGGCGCGCGTGTCGCTTCCCGGGGGCCGTCACCTCGTGCAGGACACCGGACTCGGTGCCGTCGCTGCGGACCCATCGGTAGGAGAGGGTGCCTCGACGGCCGTTGGTGGTGACCAGACCGACGATGTCCGCGGTGCCGTCGCATCCGAGAACCGTCGGCCTCGCCGTGACGGCGACCTGGGTGACCGCCACGGACGGCCCGAAGCGCTGCCAGGCCAGGAAGACGAGGACGGCTACCACCAGCAATGTCGGCAGAGCGTTCCTGCGCAGCCTCCGACCGGTGGGCGGCGCCGGAGCCGACGACGTGGCGGGAAGGCTCTGGACGGTGCGGTGCGCGACGGCGGCCGTCACACCGGGCCCGAAACGCAGCACGCTGCCCTCGACGCGGTCGGGCCGGGTCGAGGGAGCGCTCGCCGCGACCACCGGTTCGACGAGGGTGTCGTCCGGTTCGGGTCGCTGGATCCAGTGGCTGGCCAGGACGGTGGCGCTGTACTCGTCGTCGGGGCTGGAGGGCCGGTCGTCGGGGACGTGGTCTTCGGCGGCCCCGAGACGGAGTGTGGTGCCCTGCGCGTCGGCGGGTGTGAGCGCCCGCGTGGGCTCGTCACCCGTCACCGCCGGTATGGGCGTGTTGTCGCTCTGAGCGGTCATCCGATCTCACACTGCCTGGTCAGGATCTGCTGCGAGGCGCCGCCGGAAGCCGGCGCCGGAGTGGTCGTGGCCTGGACCGTCCAGTAGCAGCCGTCGTTCTGGAAGGCGTGGTCGACGGCGATCGTGTACTGGGTGGCTCCGCTGCGTTCGAAGGTCTGGGGTGCACCGTCGGGGGAGCCGGCCCCTCCGCTCGTCTGGTCCGTGAACCACGAGACAGTGACGGAGATCGGCCCGCTGCCGTCCGTGGTGATGGTGACGGTCGCGGTGGAGGTCGTGGGGCCCGTCTGCTGGAAGGCCGATACCGCGACGTTCTTGACGGCGGGAGCGACAGGCGGGGTGGAAGAGGCGGTCGTCGGTGTCGCCGGAACGGAAGTGGTCGCCTGACTGGACGTGGTCGCCTCGCTGGGCGTCGTCGACTGCGTGGGTGAGCCGGTGGCGAAGCCGGAAGGCTGACCGGTCGGGGCGGTCGACAGGCCCGAGGGGGAGCCCCCGGGTGTCGGTGACAGGTCACCTGACGGGGTGGGCGCCGTGGGCGGGGCGGCGGGTGGCGCCGCTTCGGCGTCGGCCCGGGCCGTGGTGGTGGCCAGGGCATCTGCGGTCCGCTCGGCGGTGCCTGACGGAGCGTGATGCATTCCGTAGGTGAGCAGGAGGCCGAGGAGTACGGCGGCCGCCGAGACGAGCATGCCGGGTCTGCCGGGTCGCAATGACCGGGTCCACTCGTGGCGTGGTGCCTGGCTCAGGACCGTACGTGCGGTGTCCGTGGTGGACCGGGGGGAGCGGGCCGAGGGCAGCAGCAGCGCCAGAAGGGCCACCAGGGCGGCGAGCCGGGCGCGGCCGCGTTCCTCCCAGTCGGCTCCGTAGACGGCGCCGGCGATCGCCTCCAGTTCCGTCACGAACGCCCCGGCCTGTGCCGGCCGCTGGTCCGGTTCCTTGGCCAGACCGCGACGGACCAGCTCGCGCACCGTGGCGGGGACCTCCTCCACCGGGACGGGGGCGTCGACGTGCTGCAGGGCCAGTTCGGCGATGTTGTCGCCCGAGTACGGCTTGTGCCCCGTCAGGCACTCGAAGAAGGTGGCCGTGGCCGCGTACACGTCCGCGGCGCAGGAGGCGGGGGCACCGGTCCACTGCTCGGGGGCCATGTAGGACGGGGTTCCGGCCACACCCGCGCTGGTGCCGGCGTCCACTGCGATACCGAAGTCGACGAGCTTGGACGATCCGTCCGTCCCGACCAGGACGTTCTCCGGCTTGTAGTCGCGGTGGACGACGCCGACGCGGTGTGCGTCGGCGAGACCGAGCAGCGATCCCTTGAGAAGGACGAGCGCGGCCTCGGGATCGAGTGGCCCCTGACGGGTCAGCAGCGTACGCAACGAGACACCGTCCACCAGTTCCATGACGATGGCGGCGCCCTGCGGGCTCTCCACGTACTCGTACAGGCCCGCCACGTACAGGCTCTGCAGCCCGCCGAGCAGGCGCGCCTCCGCCCGGAAGTCGTGCACGAAACCAGGCCGCGTGCGCAGGGACTCGCTGAGGTACTTCACCGCGACCCGTACGCCGGTGTCCGCGTGCACGGCCAGTACGACGCGCCCGCTCGCTCCTGCCCCGAGTTCGAGAGACTCGGTGTATCCGGGCACCACCCATGTGCTCACGTCATCCCCCCAGACTCCGTGCCGCCGAACCTGACCAGCTCCCGAGGCGGCTGGACCACGCGTTGAGAGACACATTTTCGGCCGCTGCGGTTGCGGAACAGGACAATGCCGGTCCTCCGTCGTCGGCGTGAGCGGTCGGTCGGGTCTGCCGGTGGCGACAGCGCAGTCATACCAAGGGCGCTGACCACGCGTCCCCATTGATGGCCCGTACCGCTTCGCCGACCTTTGTCGCGCACCGCCTCGGCCTGCACCCCACCATCGCGAAAGAGGCCTGCATGCTCCGCATCCACTTCACGCCGCCCGACTTACAGAGCATCCGCGTGGCCCGGTGTCCCGGTCCGCTGTGGGAACTCGTCTGCGCCACCAGTTACTTCACCTGGGCGGCGCACCTCACGACCAGCTCAGTGGGCAGCCTCGGGCGTCGTACCGAGTACCGGAACTGCTCATGCGGCTGCGACGTCCGGGAACGGCGATCGAGCGCCCTCTCCGTACCTCTGGCCGACGCCAGTCGCGCATCGCGCGCGCCGGGCCGCCCGGAGATCGACACAGGGGGCGGCCGACAGGCAGTTCGCGACCTGGCTCAGCGAAACCGCCACGCGCTCGCCGTGCGGAGCAGCGACGCCCGTGTGGACATCCGCTGGTCCTGACGCTCTCTGGTCGAGTACACCTTCGGCGACCGGCGGGTCATCGAGGAGTAGGCCGACTGCTTTCGCCGGGGAGGAAGGGCTGACAGGGGGCAGGCTCCGGCTGTACCGCATTTCGTCGACATGCCGGTGGGTCGATGGCCATATCTGATCGGTGAGTACGCGGCGCGGCTGAGCGCCCGGCACCCGTCAACCGCCCTGCTCGATGCTCTTGCGTTGCCCATGCCAAGCCTCTATAAAGTGTCCTGCAGGTATCGGCGGGGATGGCCGGAAATATCAGTTGCCGCCGACCAGGGGGATCCTCGGCTCCGCCGCGATCGGCATCAGTGCCCGCAGACCGACGGAGACCGAACCGTGACCGACCTCGCATATCGTGCTGCCCTGACCCGTCTGGCCGTCGATCCGGCCTTCCGTGCCGAGCTCGATGGCGACACGGACGAGGTGGCGCGAAGACTCGACCTGTCGCCCGCGCAGGTCGCCGAACTCCGCTCCCTCCGCGTAGAGTCCGGCAGCCACGGGGGACCGTCCGCTCTCGACCCACGGCTGTCCAAGTCGTCCCTGTTTTTCGGAAGCGCGGCGCATGCGCTGGCGCACCACGACGTCCCGGCCGACCACGCCGTATCAACCAACCACGCCGTACCGGCGGACCACGCCTCCGCAGCTACGCATGACGTCTCCACACCCCACGCCGTTCCGGCGGACCAGGTCTCCGGCGACCACGACGCCGGGGGCCCGGCCTCCGTCGGCCACTCGTCGGAGCTGCCGGCTCCCGCCGCGGGTCAGGAGGGCGTCGGCAGTGCCGGCGTAGCGTCGACCGGTTCCCACAGCCTGCTCGGCGGCCCGCTGCTGGACCGGTCGCCCGTCGAATCGGCCGGTGGTCAGGGACAGTTCGGCGACTTCGGCGACTTCGGCGGTTTTGACGAGCACGGGAACGCGGGTACGGGCGCGGACCTCGGCAGGCTCGGTGGGCAGGTCGGCGTGGGTACCGAAGGGGGCTTCGGTGACTTCGGCGCCGGGGACGACGGCGCGTTCGGCGGCGGTGCCGACGGTGGCTTTGGTGACGGTGGCTTTGGTGACGGCGGTGTCGGATCCGGCGGCTTCGGTGATGGCGGTGTCGGTTCCGGTGGTTTCGGCGACTTCGGGGGGCATGGCGGCTTCGGCGGGGAAGGCGGCGGGGACGCCGGTCACTTCGGCCACGGTGGCATCTACGACCGTGACGGCGGCGAAGGCAGTGGCGGCGGTGGTGAGGACGGTGGTGACCGGGAGAACACCGATCGTCCCAGTGGCGGTGGTGGTCACGGTGGTGGCGAGGGCGGTGGCGGTGGTGGTGAAGGTGGCGGCGACCCGGAGAACACCGATCGTCCCAGTGGCGGTGGTGGTCACGGTGGTGGCGAGGGCGGTGGCGGTGGTGGTGAAGGCGGTGGTGACCCGGAGAACACCGATCGTCCCAGTGGCGGTGGTGGTCACGGTGGTGGCGAGGGCGGTGGCGGTGGTGGTGAAGGTGGCGGCGACCCGGAGAACACCGATCGTCCCAGTGGCGGTGGTGGTCACGGTGGTGGCGAGGGCGGTGGCGGTGGTGGTGAAGGCGGTGGCGACCCGGAGAACACCAACCGTCCCAGCGGTGGCGGTGGCCATGGCGGCGGTGACGGTGAGGGCGACGGAAACGGCGCAGGCAGCCAGGAGAACATAGGCCGGCGTCCCGGCGGTGTCGGTGAGCCCGGCGGTGGTAACACCATCATTGTCCAGGGTGGACTGCCCGCCTCCGGCGAGAGTGACCACAGTGCTCACATCATCGTCCAGGGCGGCCTGCCCGCCTCCAGCCTCGGAAACGCCGCCACGCACCTGCCGGACTCCGGCCCCGCCGCGGGAGCCGACGCAGGCTTCGACGCAGGAACGTTCGCCAGCGGCTCCGGCGCGGGCTGAGCCACTGCATGCTCTGCCGTGTCTGTCGCGTCCACGTGCGGCGCGACTTCCCGTACTGCCTGCACTGCGGCACCCCGCGCCGGGGTGCCGCACCGACGTCGTACGCCGCGCCTCAGCTGCGAGGCCTGGACGACCCTGCCCTGCTCGTCTCGCTGACCGGCCCGGTCACCACACTGGGCCGAGGCGAGGACAACGACATGGTCCTGTCCGACACCAGCGTCTCACGCCGCCACGCCCGCATCGTCCGCACTGCTGAGGGCTTCCGGATCGAGGACCTGGACTCCTTCAACGGCACCGCCGTCGGCGGCGTCGACCTGCACGGCGGCGCGGCCGGTCTTGCCGACGGCACCGAGCTGTCCGTGGGCGACGTACGCCTGGTGTTCGAGCAGCCCCGCGACACCCGGATCGGCTCGCGCACGATGGTCGTCGGCACCGAGCTGACCCATCTGCCCACCGCCGGACAGGCGGGACAGGAGGAGGCCCTCGAGGCAAACGGCCCTCTCACCGCGTGCCCCCGCCGCCGTTCCGGCTGGGCCCTCAAGCAGGTCCCCACCGAACGCGGCGCTCCTCGCTGGGTGCTCAGCAGCACCCGCACCGGTCGTTATCTGGAACTGGACGAGCGCCAGGTTTTCCTCTGGCACGCCGTCGACGGTGACAACACCGTACGGGACCTGCTGTTCGCCTACGCCGACCGCTACGGCGAACTCGCCCTGCCCCGCATCGAGTCCACGCTGGCCGCGTTCGCGGAAGCCGGGTTGCTGCGTGGCCTGCCCGGCCGGCCGGAGGAGGAGCGACCGATGGGCTGGCGGCGCGCGGCGAGTGCCGTGTACCGGTCGCTGCTCAAGCTGGAGGTGTCCGTCCCAGGTCTCGACCGACTGGTGACCCGGCTCTACCGGGCCTTCGGCTGGCGGCTGTTCACCCGGACCGGGGTGCTGCTCGCCTGGCTGTCGGTCGCCGGCGGCCTCGTCGCGTTCTTCGCCGCCCAAGGCCGGCACCACCTGCTCGACTTCGGCGGAGCGGGCGTGTGGGGCCCGGTCCTGCTGGCCGCCGGATACGTGACCGCGCTGCTCGTCCACGAGCTGACGCACGCGCTGGCCGTGAAGTCGTACGGCCGCAAGGTCCGGCGCGGCGGGTTCCTGCTGATGATGGGCATGCCGTTCGCGTTCGTGGACACCAGCGACATGTGGTTCGGCTCCCGCTGGTCACGGGTCGTGGTGGCCCTGTCCGGGCCGCTGTCCACGGCGGCGCTGGCCGGCTGGTGCGCCACGGGTGCGGCCCTGCTGCCCGGGGGCCCCGTCTCGGCCATCCTCTACCACCTCGCCTTCGGCCTCTACCTGAACACCCTCTACAACTTCAACCCGCTGATGCCGCTGGACGGTTACCAGGCGCTGACCGACGCCCTGCGGGTACCCCGGCTGCGCGAGGAAGCGAGCGCCTACTTCCGCACCGGCCTGTGGCGAGACCTGCGCGCGGGCAACCGGCCCGGCCCGCGCCAGGCGGGCATGGCCGCCTACGGCCTCGCGGTCGTCGCGGGCACCTACGGCTTCCTCGCCCTCGCCCTGCTGGCCTGGCGCTCCCGGATCGGCGACCTGCTCGAGGGCCGCCTGGCCGAGCCGTGGACCACGGTGATCGAGGCGGCCGTGGTCGCCCTGGTCGCCTTCCCGGTGTGGGCAGCGCCCGTGCGCTGGCTGTTGCGCCGGGTACGGCGCCGGCGGGGCGCGAAGGACGTACCGCAGGGCGCCGGGCTCCCCGCGCCGGTGGAGGGGACGGCATGACCCAGGACACGCCCGCCGACGGTGGCTGGGCCGTACCCGGCTACGAGGCTGTCCGCACCCTCGGCGAGGGAGCAGGCGGCCGGGTCGTCCTCGCCCGGCACACCGCGACAGGCGTGCCCGTCGCCATCAAGTACCTCAGCGAGCGCCTGTGCACGGACCGGGAGTTCCTGGCCCGTTTCCGGGCCGAGGCCCGGCTGCTCGGCGAGCTGCGGCACCCGTGCGTGGTGCGGCTGTACGAGTACGTCGAGGCACGCGCCGGTGCCGCGATCGTGATGGAGGCGGTGGACGGCGTCAGCCTGCGCCACCTGCTGCGCCGGCACGGGGCGACCGGCCCCGAGGCCGCGCTCGTCCTGCTCAAGGGCTCCCTGCTCGGACTGGGCGCGGCCCACACGGCCGGGGTGGTGCACCGCGACTACAAGCCGGAGAACGTCCTGGTCCGCGCCGACGGCACCAGCGCGCTCGCCGACTTCGGCATCGCGGTGCGCAGCGGCCGGGAGACCGAGGCCGCGGGCACGCCCGCTTATATGGCGCCGGAGCAGTGGAACGGCGAGCCCGTCGGCCCGGGGGCCGACGTCTACGCGGCGTCCGTGGTGTTCTTCGAGTGCCTGACCAGCCGGCGGCCGTTCCCCGGCGACGACGTGACCGCGCTGCGCCTGCAGCACCTGCGCGCCCCGGCCCCGCTGGACGACGTACCCGCGCCGGTGCGTGTGCTGCTGCGCGCGGGTCTGGCGAAGGACCCGGCGGACCGGCCCGACGTCGAGACGTTCCTCGCCGACCTGGAACGGTCCGCCACCGAAGGCTATGGCGCCGGCTGGGAGGAGCGCGGCCGTCGCAGACTGGCCGAACTCGCCGCGCTGCTCGCCCTGTTGTTCCCGTTCACCACGACCGCCGCGCTCGACGGCTCGGCCAGTGCGCTGACCTTGCTGGGCCGACTGAAACGAGGGGGGTGGAAGGCGGCGACCGGTGGGGTGGCCGCGCTGGTGGTCGTCACGGGCGGAGCGACGTACGCGACGGGCCGCTCGCACGACACGTCGACGACGGTGGCGAGTTCGACCCCGTCATCCCCGTCACCGGTCGACTCGCCTGCCAAGCCGGGCGCTTCACCTTCCGCATCCATTTCGCCGACCGTCGCCCCGCCCACGGCCGACGCACCGCCCTCCGTCACGCCTTCGGACAGCCCGTCGCCCTCGCCGACCCAGTCCACGGAGACGACCGCACCGGCCGAGCCGCCGGCCACCCCTTCCCCGAGCGCGGCCACCCCCGGCACGGTCACCCTCACGATCGGCTCCTGGCAGCGCGGACAGAAACCGGGCACGCTCATCGCGGCGGTATCGGTCGAGACGACGGGCACCGGTCCGCTGACCGTCACCGCGAACTACTACGTCGACACACCCGCCGACCCGTACGGCTCCCAACCCCAGACCTTGTCCGGGAGTACGCGGTACGACCTGACCTTCGAGGCCGATTTCTCCAACCACCCGTGCCGGGGCACCTGGGACGTCACGCTCATCAGCGAGCCGGCGGCAGCGAACGGTCCCCAGACGGCCTCCCTGGACGCACCGCCGTGCTGACCATGCTCCCGAGGAGCCCGAGAGCCACCCCCTGCCGCGACGAGAACGGATCGACATGACGACAGCCACCACAGTGGCCGGCCGCCCCCTGTCCGGCTGGTCACGGCACACGCGCCACGGCACCTGGCATGCCCTGCTCCCCGCCCGGTCCGGCGAGCCCACCCTCGGCGCGCTGCGCATCGACCGCGCTCTGCTGGCGCCCGAAGGCACGCGCGAGCGCCTGGCGGCGGCGGTGCTCACCACGGCGAAGCTCAGACTGCCCGGCCTGCTCGGTACGGTCGACCTCGTGGCGGAGGCCGGGGAGGTGTGGCTGCTGACGGCCCGGCCACCGGCCCCCACGCTGGCCGACGTCCTGTCGTCGGCCAACGGCCCTCGCCCGGACGCGGGCAGCGTGGCCAGCGTCCTCAACGAGACCGCCCAGACCCTCCTCGCCCTGCACGCAGCAGGCTTGACCCATGGCTCACTCGGCCCCGACACCGTCGTGATGGCCCCGGACGGGGTCGCCCTGCTGGCCGAGGCGGAGCTGGGCACCGTGCTGGGCGACGCGGCGGCAGTACGGGTGTCGGGCGACACGCCGCACGCCGGCCGCCAGGCAGTCGTCACCGCTGCCTGGGCCGCCCTGGCCCGCACCCTCGGCGCCGCCTGGACGCAGCCCGGAACCCCCGCGGCGGACCTGGTCGCCCGCTGCTCCGCCACCGCCGAGTCGGAGGGGCTGGCGGCGGCCCGGGCCGTCCTGGTGGGCGGGCGCGCGGCGCTGCCGGCGGACTTCCTGCGTCGCACGGCGCTGCGCGCGGCGACTGCCGCGTCGACCCCGGAGTTCGCGCCGCCGAAGGGACCGGCGCCGTCCGTTGCAGTGGCTCCCGACCGCCCGATTCCACCGACGGACCGTCACCCGGCGCCGACCACGGCTGACCCCGCTCCCCGCCCCACCGCCCCCGAACACCCTGCTTCCGCGCCCGACCGCGCGTCCCACCCTTCAGCCACCGCCGACCAACTCGCCACGGCGGCCCGCGCCCACAGCGAAGCGGGCCCGGACCCGCAGGTTCCCCTGCCCGCCCCCGGACCTCACCCACCAGCCGTCGCCGACCAGCTCACCACGGTCGGCCGCGCTCGCCGTCCCACCGCCCCGGACACCCAGGCGACCGTCCTCGGCAAGCGCAACCGTGCCACCTCGCCTCCGGTGGCGGCAGGGGAGGACCGCGGCGAGATCCTGCTCCGGTTCGGGCCCGGGGTTCCTTTGGAGGATCAGGACGCCTTGCGTGCACGATGGCGGTCCGAGGCAGCGGCAGCCACCTCCCCACGCTCGCGCCGCAGACGCCGGGGCTGGATCGTCACCACCGCCGTCGTCGCGATCGCCGCCGTCCTGCTCTGGCTGCTGCTGCGCCCGGCCACCGCTCCCGCGGTCGTCGCCGTGCGGATCCAGGCCCCCGCCGGGCCGTTGCACTGCGATCAGACGGCCGACCTGATCGGTGTCGTCACCACCGACGGGCGCGGCGGCCCTGTCACATACCGGTGGCTGCGCGCCGACGGCCAGGACTCGGGTGAGCTGGTCCGCACCGCCCACCGCGGTGAGCGCCGGGTCAGGGTGCATCTGCGCTGGACGGTCCGCGGTTCGGGGCGCTTCCGGGGGACCGCCCGCCTGAGGATCTCGCACCAGTCGGCCCCGATGGAGGCGAAGGCGAGCTTCACCTACGTCTGTCCTTGAGAGCCACCGCCGGGTTGCCCAGTGAGCCGCGTCGCACCGGAGCGGGCAAGGCTTGCTATGCAACGAGTTGCATAACAGCATCGGCGGCATGGCGCTCGAACACGCGATTTTGGTGTCGCTTCTGGAGAAGCCGGGATCAGGCTACGAGCTGGCACGGCGTTTCGAGCGGTCCATCGGCTACTTCTGGACCGCGACCCACCAACAGATCTATCGCGTGCTCAAGCGCATGGAGAATGACGGTTGGGTCGACGTCAGGGACATCCCGCAGCAGGGCCGGCCGGACAAGAAGGAATACAGCGTCGCCGACCTCGGCCGGGCGGCGCTGTCGTCCTGGTTGCACGATCCGATCGAGCCGGAGAGTGTCCGCCACGACCTGGTCGTGAAGATCCGAGGCGCCGCCTTCGACGACCCTACCGCCCTGATCCGCGAGGTGGAGCGGCACCGGCAGGCGCACCGGGACCGGCTGGTGCACTATCTGGCAGGAGAGGCGCGGGACTTCACGGGGACCGAGGCGAACGCGGCCGGTCCGCAGACACCGCTCGACGCAGAGCGGGAGCTCCAGCACGTCGTACTGCGCGGCGGCATCGCGTACGAGCGGATGATGATCGACTGGCTGGACGACGTCCTTGCCACGCTGGCCCGGTGTGGTCCGTGCCGGTGACCGCGCGCTGCGCCGGGGCCGGCGCACGCGGGTGCAGATGGTCGCCCTGGGCGCGGATCCCGGCGTGATCCGGGCGGAGTTGCTGTCGCGTCCGGACGGAGCCCGCCCCCTCCAGCCCGAGCCCGGCGGCGCGGTGTCCAGGAGCTGCGCCCTGTTACCGCTGTCGGAGATGGCGCAGCCACTTGAGCATGAGCGCGGTTTCTTCCTGTCCCAGGGGGGAGTGGCCCGGCAGTTGGAGTCTCGCTTCGAGCTGCAGCGTGGAGGAGAGGACCGGGTCCTCCCCGTGGACCGGCGCACAGGTGTCGACGAGGCAGGAGGAGAACACGGCGTCTCGCACCCTGTGAGGCAGGCCAGGGTCGCTGTACCGGTGAGGCTGGGACAGGATGCTGAGGGCGACGCCGACATTGGCTGACAGGATCGTCTGCGCCGCCTCTTCAGCCGGGATCTTCAGTGCGCCTTGGGCGGCGCAGCGGTCGAGGGTGTGTTTGAGGAGGTCGAAGATCCGGCCGGCCGGGGCGGGCACCTGGGGGAGAGTGGGCGAGAACATCAGCCGGTACAGTGCGCGGTTGGTCAACGCGAAGTCCATGTGGTCGTCCCAGCCGTTGCGCAGGTCGGCCACCGCGTCGTCGGTGGTCTCCAGCGCCTGCTTACGGATGACGTACCGCTCGAAGCCGCTTTCGACGAGGGCGCTCAGCAGACCGTTCTTGTCCCCGAAGATACGGTAGAGCACGGGCTGGCCGACGCCCACGGCGTCGCAGACGGCGCGGGTGGACACGTCATTGTCGGAGGACGCGCTCAGCAGTCGCTCGGCGGCGTCGAGCATGCGCGCACGCGTGTCCTCGTTCTTCGGACTCCTGCCGGCGTCAGACATGACGATCCACCGTCTCCTTCCTGTCGACGGCCTCTGGGTGACGACCGCAGTGGGTGCCGCCCTCGTGACGATGGCGAGGACACTGAGAATAACCGCTGGATGAGGGTGGGCCGTGGCTGCGCGGGCAAGGGCGCGGGGAGAAGGGCAGCCGGGTGCTACTCCTCGTGGTGGTTGTCGAGCAGGGCTGCCGTCAGGATGTTCCCGCCGAAACCCCAGCCGCCGTCGGTGACCTCTTCGACGAGGACGCGGGTGTTGGGGCGCGCGACCTCGCCGTAGATCTCGGCGTAGACCTCGGTCGTCCGGTCGACGATGAGCTTCTGCTGCCACCGGTGTGCTGGTGCCGGGCGCGGGAGCCTAGAGACTGGCCTGCTCGGGGAGCAGTTCCTGGATACCGATGCGGTGGTAGAACTCGGCGCGGATGCGGTCGTTCACGGCGGAGACGACCTCGCTGCCGTCCTTGCTCGGGTCGACGTGGACACGGAAGGGGCGCCGCCCCGCGGGCAGGTCGATCACGCGCGCGATCTCGGTCGCGACGTCGTCCACAGCGCGGCCCTCGGGGAAGATGTCGGCGAGGGCCTGTTCCATGGTGTCGCGCAGGGCGCCGTAGGCCGCGTCGTACTGGGCTGCCCGTTCGGTGTCCGCCGGGGTGCCGGCGTGCAGGAAGTGGTTGGTGCCGCTGGTGTAGGCCCCGGGCACCACGATCACGGTGTCGATCCCGAACTTGACGACTTCGGCGGCGTAGCTCTCGGCGAGTGCGTCCATCGCCGCCTTGGCCGCGAAGTACGGGGCGAGGAAGGGCGGGTGGCCGCCGCGGGTGGAGGACGAGGCGACCCATACCAGCAGGCCGGAGCCCTGGCTGCGCATGATGGGCAGTGCGTGCCGGTTGACGCGCTGAGTGGACAGCACGTTGACGTCGTAGAGGTCTGCCAGTTGCTCGGTGGTGAATGCCTCGGCCGGGCCGAGGACCATGTGTCCGGCGTTGTGTACCACGACGTCGAGACGGCCCTGCTCGCTCACGATCCGCGCGATGGCCTGGCGGACGGATTCGTCGTCCTGCACATCCATCTCGAGGGCGCGGACGTCGGCCTTCTCGTCCTCCGAGAAGGCCGCGAGGTCCGCGACGTGGGCGGCGTTGCGGCCAGTAGTGGCGCGCATGCCGGCGTAGACCGTGTGGCCCGCGCGCGCCAAGGTTCGGGCGGCGAGGTTGCCGATGCCGCTGGACGTCCCGGTGATGACGACGACCTTGCGGTCAGGGGTGGCTGTCAAGGTTCTCGCTCTCCTTCTGCAGTTGTGTCGCCGTGGAGTGGACGTTCAGATGATGCCGCCGTTGGAGCGGATGGTCTGGCCGTTGATCCAGTGGCCGGCCGGGCCGGCGAGGAAGGCGGTGACCTCGGCGATGTCCTCGGGGGTGCCGAGTCGCTCGAGGGGGGCCTGGGCGGCCAGCCGCTTGACGGTCTCCTCGTCCTTGCCCTCCAAGAACAGGGGGGTGGCGGTCGGGCCGGGTGCCACGGCGTTGACGGTGATGTCCTTGCCGCGCAGTTCGCGGGCCAGGATCAGGGTCAGTGCCTCGACCGCGCCCTTGCTGGCCACGTAGGCGCCGTAGCCGGGGAACTGCAGGCCCACCACGGAGGTGGAGAAGTTCACGATCGCTCCGCCGGCCCGCACGCGCCGGGCCGCCTGCTGGGCGACGACAAAGGTGCCGCGGACGTTGATCCGGTGCACGGTGTCGAACTCCGCGAGGTCGAGGTCGACGATCGGCTTCAGGCGCATGATGCCGGCGGTGTGGATCACCGCGTCGATGCCGCCGAACGCCGCCTCGACCGAGTCGAACGCGGCGGTCACGGCGTCCACGTCGGCGATGTCGGCGCCGACCGTGAGGGCCTGCCCGCCGCGTGCGGTGATCTCCTCGGCCAGCGTCTCGGCGGCGGACTTGTTGCCGGCGTAGTGGATGCCGACCGCGTAGCCGTCGTCGGCGAGGCGCTGGACGACGGCGCGGCCGATTCCGCCGGAGCCGCCGGTGACAAGTGCGACGCGGGTCTGCGGCCGGGGGGTGGAGTCGGTGGGCACAGGGAGCTCCTTCTGTCCGTATCGATGATACGACCTGGCGAGTTCAACGATAACAAACGTTGGCGATCGATGCTACGTCCGTTTCGTATCAATGATTAGAGGGCGCCCGCAGAGACGTACGTGCTCCAGCCGGACCCCCAACCCCTCCCGGCGCAAGCAGTGTGGGGTGTGTGCAGGGCGGCGGGTCGACCGGCCTTGAGGGCAGGGCGGTATCACCAGGGGAGGTTGCCGGAGCGGTCGACGAACTGTCCCGTGGGTCCGTCAGGGCCGACCGTCGCGAGGGTCACGATGGACTCTGCGCCGTAGGCCACGCTGTGTCCGAGACCGCCGGTGAAGTCGGTCGCGGTCTGCCCGGGGTCCGCGGCGTTGACCTTCACGTCCTTCAGTTCCTTGGCGTACTGCGTCGTGAGCATCGTGACCGCGGCCTTCGAGGCGGAGTAGAGGGGCAGGGCATACTGCGACTCGATCCGCGCCGGGTCCTGAGTCATGCCGAAAGAACCCATCCCGCTGGACACGTTGACGATGACGGGATTCGGCGACGTGCGCAACAGCGGGAGAAAGGCGTGCGTGACCCGCACGAGCCCGACGACGTTCACCTCGAGCACGGCGCTCATGTCGGCCGCGGTGTACTCCTCGACGGGACCGACCTTGCCGAGGACGCCGGCGTTGTTGATCAGGACGTCGACCGTTCCCTCATGCGCGGCGACATCCGCGGCCGCGGCCTGGACCGAGGCGTCGTCGGTCACGTCGATCTGAACGAACCGGGCGCCGAGCAACTGGGCCGCGGCCTGGCCGCGCTCACGGTCGCGGGCGCCGAGCAGGACGGTGTGCCCCGCCTCGCCAAGGCGACGAGCTGTCTCGAAACCGAGGGACTTGTTGGCTCCGGTGATGAATGTGGTGGTCATGCTGGCTCCTCCTAATCCGAACAGCGCGGTGGTGCACCGTTCACGCACTCCATGCTGGGTTCGCGGGAGGATCGGCGGGAGCTACGGCACTTCCTGGTACGGCGCGTCCCACCCAGCAGCCTGGTCCACCGGACGAGGCAGAACACGAGCCCTCATGCCTGAGGAGACATCCTCTGGACCCCGATGGCGGCCAGAAGTTCGAGTTTGCTGCGGGCGTCGGTGCCCGGCTGCGGCGTGTACACCACGAGGCGGAGGTTCGTGTCCTGTGTGGTGAGGGTGTCGGAGGTCATGGCGATGTCTCCGACCTCCGGGTGCTGGACGAGTTTGTGGGCACCGAAGTGACCGCCCACCGCTCGACGGCTCCACAACTCGCAAAACCGTGGGCTGTGGTTCAGTTTTGACACCAACGCCGCGAGACCGAGATCGTCGGGGTACCGGCTCGTCGTCGCGCGCAGGTCGGCGACGAGGGACTCCTCGAAGGCCGCCCGCTCGGCCGCCGTCTGCCGGACGCGGGGCAGTTCACCCAGGAACTGCCAGACCAGGACGTTGCGGTCTCCCGCACCTCGCTCCGTGGGATCGCCGAACGTGGCCGCGAACAGAGGGTTCCAGTGCAGCAGCTGCCAGGTGGCGTCGTAGATCGCCAGCGGGTTGGCGGCGAGCTGGTCCGCGATCCGGTGCAGGCTCTCCGGGATCACACGCGGGACCCGGTTCGGATCCGCCGCGTGACCGGCCAGGCGCAGAAGATGAGCGTGCTCGTCGTCGGACAGCTGCAGGGCACGAGCCAGGGCCGAGCAGACCTGTGCCGAGGGTGTCGCCACCCGTCCCTGCTCCAGCCGGACCACGTACTCCACCGAGATGCCGGCCAGCGTCGCCAGCTCCGCGCGTCGCAGGCCGGTGACCCGACGGGGTGAGCCGTGTGCGAGGCCCACCGTCGCGGGATCCAGCCGGTCCCGCCACGCACGCAGCACAGCACCGAGTTGATTCATGCACACCATCCTCCCGCACACCCCGCCCCGCCAGGTGGTACTCGCTGGACCACGAAGACCCGTGGCTCCCGCCGACGCGCCCCCGGGGCGCAGCCGTCATCGCCACCTGGTCCGGCCCGAGCGGCGCTTCGTCGGCGCGCCGCCGCGCCAGGCCCTCGATCCCGCAGCCCTGCGTCACCTGCTCGGATCACTGCCCGCGTGCGCGGCTGCGGGGCCAGTCGCGAAGCCCGCTCCATGAGACGACGAGGTCCAGTGAGCGGTAAGGCTGTTGCGGCCGAGCCGTGTTGATCCGAGGTGCTCAAGGGAGCGGGTTTGTCCACGACCAACATTCGACCGTATACATCGGATCACTGTTCGAGACGCCTCTGTCGCGAGCGCCAACTGCCGTGTATCTGGACCTGATTCGTTGACAGACATCGGATCTCCTCACCATACTCTCCGCTTATGGCCTCGTAGCCAGACGTCGGTAGCCGCCGCTGTGAAGTGTTGATGGCCAAGGAGAGCTGATGTGAGACGTCATCTAGCGGTCATATCCGCGCTCACGATGGTCGGGGCCCTCGCGACCGCGCCCGCCTTCGCCGTGGGCGTCGGGCCATCTGTCCACCACGGTTTCACGGTGCCGCAAGCGGTGGTCGACCATCTCCGTCAGGACGACTGGTCCCAGCTTCAGAAGACCCTGTCCGGCATCTCCGGTTCGGTGACGTCGCCACTGAAGATCGGCGACGTGGACAAGGGCAGTTACACGACCGGTCAGCTCATGGGCAACGGCGACATCGGCACCGTCGCTGCGGGCGTGTCCGACACGTCGCAGCAGTTCTACTTCGGCAAGAACGACTTCTGGGGCACGCTGCACGCGCAGGGCAGCTCGGTCAAGGACAACGCGGGCATCCTCTCCGGCGGAGGGCTGGACGTCTGGCCGACCACCGCAGCGGGTACCGACGCGACGAGCGTGTTCTCGATGAAGCAGGACATCCTCAACGCCCAGGTCACCACGGACATGGAGCTCAAGGACGACCAAGGTGCCGACGCACCGCTCCAGTTGAACTCCTGGACCGCCGACACCGCGAACGTCTTCGTCACCGAGATCCGCAACAACGGAACCGGGCCGCTGACGCTGAGGATCAAGCAGTGGGTCCCGTCCATGGCGTACGCGAACTCCAGCGCGACCGACCTCACCGATGCGCAGAAGACCTACCCGTACACCGGAGGAGTCGACTTCTCGCAGGCCGGTCCCGTCCTGTGGACGACGCGGGACAGCACCACCACCAACACGAGCGGCTATCGCAGCCGGATGGCGACCGCGACGGCCGTCGTCGGCTCCGAGCTCGCGAACCCGCGCGAGCAGATCGAAGCGAACGACTACTACGACAGCAACAAGCGCAAGTACTACAACTCGCTGGGCGAGTCCGGGAACATCACCGTCGCGCCGGGCGAGACCACGTCTGTGGTCACTTACCTGAGCAGCAGCAGTGGCGACTACAACACGATCAAGAGCGTCACGGACGTGCAGAAGGACGCCGTGGACGGGGTGCGCGCATATGCGTCGCAGGGCGCCGTCGACCGGCTCAAGGCTGAGCACCAGGCATGGTGGAAGAACTACTGGCTGCGCAGCTACGTCCAGTTCGCCGATCCGGAGGTCGCCCAGTACTACTACGGATCGCTGTACGTGCTCGGCAGCTCCAACCGGCCGACGAGCGCGAACGGGAAGGTGAATCCGCAGAACCTGCCGGGCTCGATGTACGGCGAGTGGGTCCCCGCCGACAACGTGGGCTGGGGTGGCCGGTACTTCCTCAACTACAACCAGCAGGCGCAGTACTACGCGGCGGGATCGAGCAACCGCATCGACACCGAAGTGCCTTACAACCGGGTCATCGCCTACGACCTGCCGTGGCAGCAGAACAACGCCGCCGCGCAGGGGCACGACGGCGCGGTGCACGTGCGGACACTGTCCCCTTTCCACCTGCTGGCGAGCCCCCAGCCGGCACTGAACCCGAAGGCACCCGTGCCGGTCTACGGGTTCAGCTCGGGGTCCACGGACCAGAAGTCGAACGGCTTCTTCGCCGCGATCACCATGCTCTCCTCCTACGAATACACATTGGATGATCAGTACCTGCGCACGGTGCTCTATCCGTATCTCGAGCAGCTGCTCGACTTCTACAGCTCCTATGTGCTGAAGCAGGACGACGGGAACGGTCAGTACCACTACTCGGTGATCGGCTCGTCGATCCACGAGGGCGACGCCGCCGACATCAACCCGGATCTCGACGTCGGCGCCATCAAGTACCTCTCGACGTTCCTCTCCGCGCATGCCCCCGAGATGGGCGAAGCCCAGGGCACCGTCGCGCGGTGGAAGGACCTGGCAGACCACACGGCGTTCCCGGAGGCCGAGCTGCCGAAGGGCGTCTTCTCCGCGAACAACAACGACGACTTCGTCCCGACGCTGACGGCCACCGACTACCAGTCGCCGAACCAGGCGCACGTGGACATGATCGAGCCGGGCGACCAGCCGGTCGAGCTCGAGGGCGTCGTCTTCCCCTTCGAGAACGTGCAGCAGCTCGACGGTGACCCGGAACTGCTCGGCAAGGTCCGCAACACGCTTGAGTACATGAACTCCTGGGCGGCCACCGGGTTCGCCGGTTGGAGCAGCCAGAACAACGGCTTCCCCAAGGTGTTCCCGATCGCAGCGCACGCGGGCTGGCCGGCCGCCGACCTGCTGGCGAAGTTCAAGACGGCACTCAAGGCCAAGGTGCGTACCAGCAACCTGACTTACTACGGCAGCGGTGGCGCGGTCGAGACCGTCGGCGCCATGGAGGGTGTCAACGCGATGCTCCTGCAGAGCAGCACCACTCCCCAGATGCCGACGACCCTGTCGGTGTTCCCGAACTGGGACCGGACCCAGTCGGTGAGCTACGAGCGGCTGGGGGCGAAGGGCGACGTCGAGGTGTCGAGCGCGTTCGACGCGGAGCAGGGGTCGGTGTCCTATGTGGACCTCACCAGCAAACGGGACGGGAAGATCGCACTGGTCGACCCGTGGGCCGACGGCCGCCCCATCATCCAGCTGGTCAACGCCGACAACACGCTGGGCCGGCGCGTCGACTACGACGTGCTGGGCGGCAAGCTCGTGTTCGACGCCGAACAGGGCAAGCGGTACATGGTCATGGTCGACACCACCGACCACGCCCACACCGTCACCGGCATCTCGCTGTCCACGTACTCGACGACGCTGGTCTACGACAGCGCGCACCGCCACGCCCCCGCGGGCACCGGCACCGTCACGGCCGCGTTGGAGGGCGGCAGGCCGGGTGACACGGTGGTGTGGAAGTCCTCGAACAACCACGTCGTGAAGGTGACCGGGTCCGGCAGGACGGCGACGTTCCAGGCGGTCGGCACCGGCAGCGGCAAGGTCGCGAACGTGACGGTCACCGCACGCAGTGTCGACCACGGCGGCTTGTCCGGCGACGGGGTACGTCAGTCCATCCACGTCAAGGTCGTCGACGTGTCCACGGTCCCGACCGGGCTTCAGCTGCTCAGCCCGCCGGAGGCGACGATCTATGGCCCGGCGTCCACCAGTGCCGACACGGGCAAGGTGACCGGCACGAACCGGCTGCAGCTCACTGCTTCCGTGTCGCCGGCGAACGCCTACGACCGGCGGATCGCCTGGCGGTCGAGCGACCAGAACGTGGCGATGGTCGACAAGAACGGGCTCGTGATCGCGCGGGGGGCAGGCACGGTGACCATCACCGGCACCAGCATGGCCAACTCGAGCCTGCCACCGGTCACGACCACCGTGCACGTGACCTCATCAGGAACGGACTTCAGCGGGTACGAGCCGTTGGCGTCGGTGCTCGCCGCGGCGAAGAAGGTCTCGGCGTATGCGGGCGACACCACCGGAGGCGGCGGCTTCACGCGGGTATCAACCAGCCGGGACTGGGAGGGCCGGCAGCAACGCTTCCAGATGGCGTACGTCAACGCCATGGGTGTGAAGGCGCGTTACTCCGGCTATTCGGCGGTGAACATCAGCGAGGACACCGCCTACTTCGCGACCGTCGCGCTGAACGCAGCAATCAAGGCGATCGACCCCGCCCTGGCCGTCACCCTGCCGGACAGGACGACCTGGTCGCGGCGATCGCCGGCGAATCGAAGCTGACCGCGGCGACTTCGCGACCCACAGAAGACGTGGGACGACCTGCGGGCGGCCCAGGCGCACGTGGATGCCGCCCGCGCCGCCTCGTTGGCCGCAGCCCGCTCTACAGGTGAGTGAAGTGGAAGGTAAACCGCTCCGGCTCTGATGGCCGTCTGCCTAGAAGGTGCTCTGCGACGGTTCCCAGACCGAGCAGTCGTGAGCGAAGAGAACGCGTCGTGGGTCGAAGTCGGCGATTCGCTCCAGCCAGTGCTGGTAGGCGGGAAGCGGCGGCTCCACGTCGTCAAGTGCCGCTTGGCGGGCCAGTTGGTCGGATGCGAAGCGGGAGGCGAAGTCGTGTGCCTGACCGGCGAGGACCAGCGTGCCGTCGCCTTGCCGAAGGACCAACGACTGATGCCCAACGGTGTGCCCTGGGGTCGGAATGACCCAGACGCCAGGCCAGATCTCGGCCTCACCGGAGAGTTCCTCGTAGCGCGCGGCGGGGAAGTCGATCAGCGCGTCGATGGTGTATTCGCCACTGCGGGCAGTGGCCAGCTCGACGTCCTGGACCAGGATGGGCTTGCCGCCCAGGAGAGGGTTCCCGCCGCAGTGGTCGAAGTGGAGGTGGCAGTTCGCGACGAGGGAGATGTCGTCAAGGGCGACTCCGGCCGCGGACAGGGCATCCTGCAGGGCCCGGCGTCGGGGTCGGTAATGGGCTTCCGTCTCGGGGTCTGCCTTGCCGATGCCGGTGTCGAAGAGGATCAGGCCGTGATCGTGTTGCACCAGGTAGGCGAGCACAGGTTCGACCCGCGGCTGCGGGCCGCCGGTCTCCGACGCGGGCCGGATGAAATACCCAAGATCGAGTCGGCGCACTGCCCTGTTCATCCCCATGGGGCCAGCCTGGCAGCTTCTGCTGTCCCGGTCGGCCGGTCCGCCGAGAGCAGAAGCGTCCCGGACGTCATCGGCCGCAACGCGTGCGCTTCACGTGCGGGGTTCAGCCTGCGGCCGAGTCCTGAGCAGCGGCACGGGCCTGGGCGAAGGCAAGGCGACAGGAATCGGACCCCCGCCGGCCAGGGCGAGTACTTCACAGGCATCGGCGATGTCGTCGCGGGCAAGGACGCGCCGCCGCCGCAGCTGTCGGAGGACGAGCTCGCCGAGCGCCGCCGCCGCGCGACCGAACTGGCCTCGGCCTACCGGAGCGAGTTCCTGTAGCCCGCGCAGGCAGGCGGGACTCGGCGCCGCCTGCCTGGGCCGACGCTCATCGAGCCCGGCCGACGGGCGGTCGTGGTTACCGCCCGTCTACCTTCCAGCGGGTCGTTCCTCGACACCAACGGTGATTACCGGACTGCCGCCCGCCGCCCGCGGTGATGTCCGGGACGGGCGGGGGACTGCGTCCTGGAGTTCACTCGGGTGGCGTAACCCGTGTCTCCTGGCCGTGCAGGTGCCTGCAGCATCGTATGGACACCCGCACGGAACCCTCGCCTGTCCGGCATCGGCCGTCCCGCTTGTACCGGAGCGGTGATTCCGGACGCGCTGAATCGGTGCCCCGCGCCTATGTTGACCGAATGCGGTGCCGTTTCCGTCACATCCCCGGAGGGCGTGACGTCAGGGGCCCGCGAGCGGACTTCGAGAGGAGCGCAACCATGCCCTTCGCCACCGCCGGGGACGGCACACAGATCTTCTACAAGGACTGGGGTTCGGGCCAGCCCGTGGTCTTCTCCCACGGCTGGCCGCTCACCGCGGACGCCTGGGACCCCCAGATGAAACTCATGGTGGACAACGGATTCCGTGCCATCGCCCACGACCGGCGTGGCGGCGGCCGCTCCGGTCAGCCGTGGGAGGGCAACGACCTCGACACCTACGCCGACGACCTGGCCGCGGTCATCGAAGCCGAAGACCTGCACGACGTCATTCTGGTCGGGCACTCCACCGGCGGCGGCGAGGTCACCCGGTACATCGGCAGGCACGGTACGGCACGGGTCGCCAAGCTGGTCCTGCTCGGTGCCATCCCGCCGCTGATGCTGAAGACGGAAGCCAACCCCGAGGGTCTGCCGATCGAGGTGTTCGACGAGATCCGCCAGGGTGTGCTCACGGACCGCTCGCAGTACTACAAGGATCTCAGCGCCCCGTTCTACGGCGCGAACCGTGAGGGCTCGACCGTCTCCCAGGGGACGCGTGACGAGTTCTGGCTCTGGAGCATGACCGTCGGCATCAAGGGCGCCTACGACTGCATCAAGGCGTTCTCCGAGACGGACACCACCGAGGATCTGAAGAAGGTCGATGTGCCGACACTGATCGTGCATGGCGACGACGACCAGATCGTGCCCATCGTCTCCGCGGGCGCCAAATCATCCAAGATCGTCAAGGGCGCACAGTACAAGGTCTACGAGGGTGCACCGCATGGCCTTGCGATGGTGCCCAAGTACGCCGAGATCTTCAACAGGGACCTGCTCGAGTTCGCCCAAAGTTAGCGGCGGGCCGCCCCGGGAATCGAGACATCCGGCAGGACCGTCGCCGGTCGAGGGCGCTGCTCGGAAGCGGCGCTGCGACTGGTGCCTGGACAGACGCCCGTCACCTGACGGACCGCGGGCCTCGGGCGCCTGCGGGGATTCGCCGGCCGGCCGGTTCAGCGCAGCGCGGGGCAGCTGCGGCGGGTGGTGGCGCTCCGCCATCTCCCGGACCGCTACGTTCCGAGCGGCTGGACCTGGCTTGCCGGCGAGGACGCTCGCGCGCCGTCTCCGCTTCGGATGTCCGCCTTCTGCCCGCTGGACGGACGAGCCCCGATCGGTTCGCCGGGGTCAGCCGATCGGGCTCGCGCCCTGCTGGAACACGGCGGTGGCCCTGGTGATCACTTCTCGTTGAGCGTGTGCAGTCGTCTTCAGGTGTAGTGCGAAGTGGGTGACCGGTGGACCGCAGCTCCGGGCCCGTGGGTCATGGTTCGGCGTCGTCGGTTGCCGGTGCATCGTCCGGCCGGGGCCGAGGTGCCGTCGATGACGCGGTCGCGCATCCGGAGAGCCTGCTCAAGGGCATGGCGAGAGGGGCAGGCCGTGAGGCGTCGGCCCGCGGGACGGTCAGTGCCGGGACAGCTGCTTGAGGGCGGCCTGGCCGATCTGCAGGAGGGCCGAGCCGTCCATGTCGGTCTTGGCGAGGAACTCGATGCCCTGCATGACGGCGAGGAGCAGCCGCCCAAGCTCCTCGGCGTCCGCGCTCGGTTCGACCGCCCCCTCGTCCTGGGCTTCCTTCACGCAGGCGATGAGAAGATCTTCGACCGCTTGATAGCTGCTCCGGGCCCGGGAGACGACATCCGGATCATTGCTGTGCAGCTCGGACGTGCTGTTGACCAGAAGGCAGCCGCGCCGCTGCGGGTCCTCCGTGAATCCCTTGGCCGCTCCCTCGATGAGCAGGGTCAGGCGTTCGAAGGCTGTACCGGGCCCGCTGAGGACCGCCCGGACGCTGTTGAGCTGTTCCTCGCGGTAGCCGTCCAGCACGTGCAGGAACAGCTGCCGCTTGTCGCCGAAGGCCCCGTACAGGCTCCCCTTGCCCAGTCCCGTGGCGTTCGTCAGGTCCTGCAGTGACGTAGCCGCGTAGCCCTGTTTCCAGAACTGCTCGCGCGCAGACTCCAGCACCTGGTGCTCATCGAAGTTCCGCGGTCGTCCCATGGGAGAAGCATACGTTCTTCTTGACCTATCGGTCCAGATTGTGGGCGCCGCCTCGGCCGCAAGCGTCGCCGGCGTGTGATCCGTGGCTCTCGGGTCGAGCCCTTCCCGGCGCCCTCGCGGCCAGGTCGGAGCCGGCCGGCACGGCGGCCTGCCCTGCGGTGTGGATGCGGTCACGTTTTTGCCCGAACGGTCCATAACGAGGTTCTTTACCGTACAGTCCATAACAGGGCCCGGCGTCATTCGCCCCGGGCCGTATCGCTGCAACGACACACGGTGCACGCCTATGGGCGTCCGCACCGGACGGGAGTAAACGACCATGGGACAGCTGGACGGAAAGACGGCAGTCGTCACCGGAGGCAACAGCGGAATCGGACTGGCCACGGCCAAGCGATTCGCACGTGAGGGCGCGCACGTGTTCATCACCGGCCGCCGGCAGGAGGCCCTCGACGCCGCGCTGGCCGAGATCGGCGCCGAAGCCACCGCCGTCCGGGGCGACGTCGCGAACCTCGCGGACATCGATCGCCTCTACGCGGCCGTGGCCGAGCGAGGCCGACCCATCGACGTCCTGTTCGCCAACGCCGGCGGCGGCGAGTTCGCCACGCTTGAACAGGTCACCGAGGAGCACTTCGACGCCACCTTCGACATCAACGTACGCGGCATGCTCTTCACGGTGCAGAAGGCCCTTCCGCTGCTCAGCGACGGCGCCTCGGTGATCCTGACCGGATCGACTGCCGCCACCTCAGGTGCCGCCGCCTTCGGCGTCTACGCCGCGTCCAAGGCCGCGGTCCGCTCCTTCTCCCGCACCTGGGCCAACGAACTCAGCGGCCGCGCGATCCGAGTGAACACCCTGGTACCCGGCCCGATCGTCACCCCGGGCATCACCGGCCTGGCCGCGGACGCCGAGCAGGCCGCGAAGATGAGAGACGCCCTCGCCGGCCAGGTCCCGCTGGGCCGGATGGGACACCCGGACGAGACCGCAGCTGCCGCTCTGTTCCTCGCCAGCAGTGAAAGCAGCTTCGTCACCGGATCCGAGCTGTTCGTCGACGGCGGGCTCAACCAGATCTGATCGCGGCAAAAGGATGCGTGGCGCCCGTCCCGGCGAAGTCCAGAGGGTGACCGCGTCGCCGGCACGCCGGCAGTCGACAGAGGTCATGGAGCCCACACACCCTACGCGCAGATGATCACCAGAGCGCCGCCGCTGGCACCCACCGACCGCGCATTCCGCCGCAGCCACTGCGGTCATTACAGCCTCCGCAAGCGGCGAACAGGGCCCGTTCGGACGGTAAGTCGCTCGGGTCTGTCCCGTGACCGGTGACACGCGTGTCGGGTGCCGGTCGGAGGACGGGGTCTGAGGTGGGGCGGCCCCACGACCACGCCGGGCAAGTGATCGGTGCCAACCGGCGGGTCAGTGGGTGACTCCGTTCTGGCAGCCGCACCCGGAAGCTGTCTTGGCCTCGGCCACCGTGGTCGACGGGTCAGCGGCCCGTTCGTCCGTCGTGCAGCAGGCGGTGACGCCGCAGCATGCGCCCGTGGCCCCGGCCGTCGCCTCCGCTGCATCGGTGGGCTTGGTCGCGCGGATGACGGCGGAGTGCATCTCGTCGGCGACAGGGTGGGTCGGCGTGATGTCGATGTCCGTGAAGCCGGCCGCTTCGAGACCGGCGCGGTACTCGGTGAAGGACAGCGCGCCTGCGATGCAGCCCACGTAGTCGCCGCGTTCCGCGCGCTGTTCGGGGGTGAGGGTGTCGTCGGCGACGATGTCGGAGAGCCCGATACGGCCGCCGGGGCGCAGGACGCGGAAGGTCTCGGCGAAGACGCCGGGTTTGTCGACGGACAGGTTGATCACGCAGTTGGAGATGACCACGTCGATGGTGTTTGCGGGCAGCGGGATCGCCTCGATGGTGCCTTTGAGGAACTCGACGTTGGTCGCGCCCGCCTTCTTCGCGGTGTCGAGGGCCAGGGCGAGCATCTCCTCGGTCACGTCCAGGCCGTATGCCCTGCCGGTGGGGCCGACGCGGCGGGCGGAGAGCAGGACGTCGATGCCGCCGCCGGAGCCGAGGTCCAGGACGCGTTCGCCCTCGCGGAGTTCGGCGACGGCCGTCGGGTTGCCGCAGCCGAGGGAGGCGGCGACCGCTTCGGCGGGCAGGGCGGCGCGCTCGTCGTCGGCGTAGCGGGCGGAGCCGAAGTTCTCGTCGACCTCGAGGGGTTCGGCGCCGCAGCAGGCGGCGACGCCCTCGGTGACCTTCACGGCCGCTGCGGCGTACCGGCGGCGGACGGCTTCGCGCAGGTCGGTGGACTGCTCGCTCATGATGCACTCCTCGATGACGTGACGGGGCAGGGCATACCCCGGACCGGCTTGTATCGATGTCTGTTGATGCAACCTTGCGCCCTGGATCGAAGTACGTCAACATAGAGGTATGTCGAAACAAGAGCTTGAGGTGCTTGGCCAGCACGATGCCGCCGTCTGCTGCCCGGGCCTCGCCGAAGCGGCTCTCGACGAGGCGCGTGCCACCGAACTGGCCCGGGTGTTCAAGGCCCTCGGCGATCCGGTCCGGCTCCGGCTCCTGTCGATGATCGCGTCGCGTGGGGAGGGAGGCGAGGTCTGTGTCTGCGAGCTGACCCCGGCCTTCGATCTGTCCCAGCCGACGATCTCCCACCACCTCAAGCTGCTCCGTCAGGCCGGTCTCATCGACTGCGAGCGCCGGGGCACGTGGGTGTACTACCGGGTGCTGCCGGGGGTTCTCGACCGGCTTGCGCATGTCCTCGCGGCACCGCAGAGCGCCGGAGTGTCCGCGTGAGCGCCTCCCTGGGGCGACGGGCCCTGGCCGAGGCCGTCGGCACGGCGGCGCTGGTCGCGGTGGTGGTCGGCTCCGGCATCCAGGCCACCGAACTGTCCCGGGACGCCGGCGTGCAACTCCTCGCCAACTCGCTCGCCACGGTCTTCGGCCTGGGCGTACTCATCGCGCTGTTCGGGCCGGTCTCCGGTGCCCACTTCAACCCGGCGGTCACGCTCGCGGCCTGGGGTGTCGGCCGCCGCACCGGCGACGGACCCAGCGGCCGGGACGTGGCGGCGTACATCCCGGCGCAGACGGCGGGGGCGATCGCCGGTGCGGTCCTGGCCGACGCGATGTTCGGGAGGCCGTTGGTGCGCTGGTCCACCCATGACCGCTCGTCCGGTCACCTCTGGCTGGGCGAGGTCGTCGCCACGGCCGGCCTCGTCCTCCTGATCTTCGGGCTGGTCCGGGCGGGCCGGGCTCCTCTCGCCCCGGCCGTGGTGGCGTCGTACATCGGCGCGGCCTACTGGTTCACGTCGTCCACGTCGTTCGCCAATCCGGCCGTGACGGTGGGCCGGGCCTTCACCGACACTTTCGCCGGTATCGCCCCCGGCTCGGTCGCCTCTTTCGTGGTGGCACAGGCGGTCGGCACGGCCCTCGGCCTGGCTCTGCTGGCCGCGGTGTTCGAACTGCCGCCCGCGCACACCGACCCCGATGTGCTCCCGGCCGACTCCGAAGTCACCGCCCCCGCACGTCCATGACCCCACCCGATGTCTTCGAGAAAGCCCCCGCCATGAGCAACCCCGCGTCCCGGCGTCCCTCCGTCCTCTTCGTCTGCGTCCACAACGCAGGCCGCTCCCAGATGGCAGCCGCCTTCCTCACCCATATCGCGGGAGAAGCGGTGGAAGTCCGCTCGGCCGGCTCGGCGCCCGCCGACACGGTCAACCCGGCGGTCGTGGAGGCCATGCGGGAGACCGGCATCGACCTCTCCGCCAAGACGCCGAAGATCCTGACCACCGAGGCCGTCCAGGCGTCCGATGTCGTGATCACCATGGGATGCGGGGACACCTGCCCGGTCTTCCCGGGCAAGAGGTACCTGGACTGGAAGCTGGACGACCCGGCGGGCCAAGGCGTCGACGCCGTACGTCCCATCCGGGACGAGATCGAGAGCCGTGTCCGCGGTCTGCTCGGCGAACTCGGTGTGGAGGCGCGTGGCTGAGAGGCGGGAAGCGCGCGGAGCGGGCGAGCCGCGTCCCTGCCCACTCGCCTTCGAGGGGCGTCCGGTTACCCGACGGGTGGCGAGGACGCCGACGATCACGGTACTTGCGGCGCCGTCGGTGCCGTGTCAGAACCGGTACGGGCCGCCGACCGCCGGCTCTTTCGACGGCGTGATCGGCGCCTTCGCCATCACCAACGACATCGTACTCATGGCACTGGGCCTGGACATCGGCGCGATGTACGTCCGCTCGCTCACCGTCTACCTGGTCCGCCAGGGCACCCTGGACGACTACGTCTACCTGGAGCACGGCGCCCACTACGCGATCGGCGCGCTGGCCGTGAGCCTGATGGTCACCATCCAGTACGAGATCAACGAGGTCATCACCGGCCTGGTCGGCGTCGTCCTGATCGGCTGGTCCCTCTGGCCCTCCGTGCGCCGCAACCAGGACCTGGCGGGCGGCCCAGGACGAGCCGGAACCGGTCACGGTCCCGTAGATGGCTCGCTCACCAGGGCCGGTAGCCAAGTCGGTGGACCCGCCGTTCGGCCGGTGCGGCATGATCGGTGGGGGATGGAAGCAGCTATGGGAAGGGGCGCCAGGACCGTGGACGAGCATGCGGAGATCTCGACGCCGAGCGACGCCGCGAACAACGCGCTGATCCTGGCCTTCGGGCGCTTGCAGGGGGCCGCGAACCGGCTGGAGTACATCCTGGGGCGGGCTCTCGAGGTGGAGTGCGGTATCAGCCATCTGATGTTCGAGGTGCTGCTCATCCTGGGCAGGGCGGGGGAGCCGGGGCTGTCGATGCGGGCCGTCGCCCAGGAGCAGGTGCTCACGACCGGTGGCGCCACGCGGCTGGTGGACCGTATGGAGGCGGCCGGCCTGGTCCAGCGCGTCGAGGATCCCGGTGACCGGCGCGGGCGGCTGGTGCGCCTGACGCCGCTCGGGGAGGAGACCACGGTCTCCGCGTCCCGGGTCCATGTCGAGAACATCAGGCGCTACTTCCTGGCGCCCCTCCCGGTGGAGGACCGTGAGCGGTTCGCCGAAGACCTGCGCATCCTGAGCCACACAGCACGGGACACACTGCCCCGGCTTCCCTGAGGGGTGTGGGCCGTCCCGTATGAGCCCCTCCCCGCCTGCGTCGCCGCACCGACCGGCGACGACCTGCAAGCCGCGCAGCGCCGAATCGACCTCGGCCCCCGCGTCATGAACACGTAAACCCGGCGTGTGGGCCCGCTCCCGACGCTCTCCCGGCGCGGGCAGCGCGACCCATGAGCTGTGCTGACACGAGGACCGGGACGAATCGCCTGACACTCGGCCCCAGAAATATCTGACTAGTCAGATACTGTTGTCCTCGGTGAACGGCTCGCACCAGGCGAGCACCCCCACCCCGATGCCGAGGTTCCCATGCAGCTCGTCTACGCCTTCGACGCCTACTGCGGCTGGTCGCACGGGTTCTCCTCCACCCTGCGCGAGGCCGTCTCCCGCCACCCGGACATACCGGTGGAGGTCATTTCCGGCGGCCTGTTCACCGGCTCGCGCCGGGTCCCGATCCGCGAGTTCGGCTACGTCCAGGGAGCCAACGCCCAGATCGCCGAGCTCACCGGCGCCGAGTTCGGCGAGGGATACCACCGGCTGATCGCCGACGGCTCGTTCGTGATGGACTCCGAGGCCGCCGCGCGCGGCGTCGCCGCCCTGCGCCGGGTGGCCCCCGACCGGGCAGCCGAGCTGGCCGGCGCCCTCCAGCAGGCCTTCTACGTGGACGGCCTCAGCCTGTCCGAGTCCGCCACCTACCGGAAGATCGCCGAAGAGTCGGGTCTTGACGCCGACGCTGTCGTTTCCGCCTTCGAGTCCCCCGAGGCGTACGACGCGGCGGCGGACGACTTCCGCCGCTGTGCCGAGCTGGGGGTCACCGGCTTCCCCACCCTGCTCGCCGTCGACGGTGCCCGCGTCGCCGTCCTGGCCCGCGGCCACGCCACCGCCGACGAAGTCGACCGGCGACTCGCCGCCCTCTCCTGACCGCGCAATCCCCATCCCCGCAAGGAGCAGCAACCATGAGCAGCAGCACTCTCTCCTTCAAGGTCCTCGATCTCGACTTCCCGGCCGGCAGCAAGAACAAGACGGCCACTCTCGTCACCGGCGAGAGCGAGGCGCTGCTGGTGGACGCGGCCTTCACCCGCGCCGACGGCCACCGCCTGGCCGCCGAGGTCCTCGACTCGGGCAAGACGCTGACCACCGTCTTCGTCTCGCACGGCGACCCCGACTTCTACTTCGGCGCCGAGGTCATCGCCGACGCCTTCCCC